>NZ_FR894886.1:32135-47338 GCF_000434255.1 Ruminococcus sp. CAG:379
CGGGCATCTGCCCGGCTGCTTTGGCTTACAGGGGGTCATCCGATCCGATGGTCCATATTGAACACAGCCTTCCAGTTGCCCTCGATGTTCCGCCAGGTGGTAGTCACCCGGAACGTGCCGGCAAGCTCCTGGTTCGCCGGATCGCTGACCTGGGTGTGAACCACATAGTGTACCTGCACACTGTCCACGTCCTGGTTCACGATCTCGAACTGCTCCAGAATGAAGGAGGCACAGTCAAATTCCGGAATGATCCGGGCATACTCTGCGCCGGTACAGCACTGTCCCCCGCAGACCATCACCGCATCCGGGGATACCACCTCCAGAAACGCCTCCGGATCCCGGTGCTTTGCCGCCTCCCACATTCTCACTTCAAGCTCATAAATATACGCCATTCCTGTTCCTCCTGTATCCCATTTCCCATATCCATTCCGTATTTGTTTCGTCGTTTTATACAAGCTATATTATATCACACGCTCCGCACAAAAAACAATTGCCTTTTTCCCCAAAAACGTGTATAATAGTAGTATGCATGTTGTGTGGAATGTGTGCAAAGGCGGAAATGAATAATTATACTGTATATTCAGCATAATATCCAGAATTATACGAAAAAATATGCATAATTATTCAGAAACCCCTTGACAAATCCACAGAAGGGTGTATAATAAGGCTATACCAAGTATTGAACAGGAGGTTCTCAACAATGGCAAAGGAAATCAAAAAGGTCGTACTGGCATATTCCGGCGGTCTGGACACATCCATCATCATTCCGTGGCTGAAGGAAAACTACAACAACTGCGAGGTTATCGCAGTATCCGGCGACGTAGGGCAGGGCACCGAGCTGGATGGTCTGGAGGAAAAGGCAAAGAAGACCGGCGCATCCAAGCTGATCGTTGCAGATCTGAAGAAGGAATTCATCGAAGATTATGTATACCCCACCGTGAAGGCAGGGGCAGTTTACGAGAACCGCTATCTGCTGGGCACCTCCTTTGCACGGCCCATTATCGCAAAGCGCATTGCTGAGATCGCACTGGCGGAGGGGGCTGACGCCATCTGCCACGGCTGCACCGGCAAGGGCAACGACCAGGTTCGGTTCGAGCTTGCCATCAAGGCATTTGCACCGGATATGGAGATCATCGCACCCTGGAGAATCTGGAGCATCAAGTCCCGGGACGAGGAGATCGATTACGCAGAGGCCCACAACATTCCCCTGAAGATCAACCGGGAAACCAACTACTCCAAGGACAAGAACCTGTGGCATCTGTCCCACGAGGGTCTGGATCTGGAGGATCCGGCAAACGAGCCCCAGTACAACAAGCCAGGCTTCCTGGAACTGGGCGTTTCTCCGGAAATGGCGCCCGACAAGCCCACCTACATCACCATCCACTTTGAAAAGGGCGTACCCACCATGCTGGACGGCAAGGAGCTGGACGGTGTGGGTATGGTTTCCGCACTGAACAAGCTGGGCGGCGAGAACGGCATCGGTCTGGCTGACCTGGTGGAGAACCGTCTGGTGGGCATGAAGTCCAGAGGCGTGTACGAAACCCCCGGCGGCGCCATCCTCTACCACGCACACGAGGTGCTGGAGACCATCTGCCTGGATAAGGAAACCGCACGGATGAAGCAGTACCTGGGCATCAAGTTCGCTGACATCGTATACAACGGTCAGTGGTTCACACCTCTGCGTGAGGCGCTGAGCGCATTTGTGGACAAGACCCAGGAAACCGTCACCGGCGACGTAAAGCTGAAGCTGTACAAGGGCAACATCATCAACGCCGGCGTTACTTCTCCCTACACCCTGTACGATGAGGAGGTTGCCACCTTCGACGCCGACAATGTATACAACCAGAAGGACAGCGCCGGATTCATCAACCTGTTCGGTCTGCCCATCAAGGTCAAGGCAAAGCTGGATCAGAAGCGGAACAACAAGTAATTTACCCGGAAGGATACATACACAGCACGGGCGGCAGATTCTGTCGCCCCCTGTGTTTTTTCTGTTTTGGCAACAATCCACAGGGCATTTCTCTGTGGGATGTTGCTGCAACAGAACCCACAGGCAATACCACACAGGCTTTGCGGGGTGTTGCCCAACAACATATAGGAGGATATCATTGATGAAACACAACAGACTGGCTGCCGGCATCCTTGCCCTGACTCTGGCGTTTGGCATGACTGCATGCGGCGAGGACAGCAGCGCAGATTCCACCGCTGCAACCACCGGAGCATCCACCCCCGCTTCCACAGAAGCATCCGCACAGGGGGCAATGGAGGCAACAGCGGCTACTACAGAGGCTGCTGCAACAGAGGGGGCAACAGAGGCTGCCACCGAAGCACAGGCAGACCCCAAGGATGCAGTGCTGCCCACCAGCTATGGGGATTCCTACTGCAAGAAATTTTCCGAGCGGTATTCCGATGAGGCTCTGACCATGGACTGCTCCATGCGTATGTCCATGCTGGGTACCCAGCTGGACTATCAGATCTACACCACCTACTCCAAGGCAAAGAACGCCATGTACTCGGAGGTCACCATGTCCGGGGGCGGCGAGACCTACTCCATTATCATGTACTGGGACAAGGACGCCTGCTACACCCTGCTGCCGGTGGAGAAGATGTATTCCGTCAAGGACGAAGGACTGGATCTGGAGGAATACATGGAGGAAAGCGGCATGGGACAGATTACCGGCAATGCGGAGGATCTGACCCTGGACAAGGCGGAATTTGTCACCGTGAAGGGCAAGGACTGCGTGAAGGAAACCTATCAGTTTGACCAATCCGAGGCGACATATATTTTTGACCTTGCCACCGGGGATCTGCTGTCCATCAGCACCAGCATGGAAGGCACGGAGATTTCCAGCATGGAATTCACTACCCTCAACGGCACCTGTGACGAAAGCAAGCTGGTGATGCCGGATCTCACCGGCTACACCAAATCCGATACAGACCTGGCAAACTGATACCCGGAGAAAGGAAGAGGGCTATGGCAAAATTATGGGCAGGAAGATTCTCCAAGGAGGTTGACGAAACCGTCAACGCCTTCAATTCCTCCATCGCCTTTGACGGCAGAATGTACAAGCAGGATATCACCGGCAGCATCGCCCACGCCACCATGCTGGGGGACTGCGGCATCATCTCTAAAGAGGACAGCCGGCAGATCATAGAGGGACTGCAGGGGATCCTGGCGGATCTGGAATCCGGGGAACTGGAATTGGATCCCACGGCGGAGGATATCCACATGTTCGTGGAGGCAGAGCTGACCAAGCGGCTGGGGGATGTGGGCAAGCGGCTCCACACCGCCCGTTCCCGGAATGACCAGGTTGCACTGGATATCCGGCTGTATCTGCGGGAGGAAATGGGAGAGATCCGCAGTCTGACCGCAAAGCTGCTGCATACCCTGTGCGATCTGGCACAGCAGCACCTGGACACCATCATGCCCGGATACACCCACCTGCAGCGGGCACAGCCCATTACCCTGGGGCATCACCTGATGGCGTATGCCCAGATGCTGCTGCGGGATTATGACCGGCTGCTGGATACGGAAAAGCGCATGAACTACTGTCCCCTGGGCAGCTGCGCCCTGGCGGGCACCACCTACCCCATCGACCGGCAGCAGACCGCAAAGCTGCTGGGCTTTACCGCCCCCATGGCAAACAGTCTGGACGGGGTATCCGACCGGGACAGCTGCGTGGAGCTGGCAAACGCCCTGGCGCTGCTGATGACCCACCTGTCCCGGTTCTCCGAGGAGATCATTCTCTGGTGCTCCTGGGAATTCAAGTTCATTGAACTGGACGATGCCTACGCCACCGGCAGCTCCATCATGCCCCAGAAGAAGAATCCGGATATCACCGAGCTGATCCGGGGCAAGACCGGCAGAGTGGTGGGGGATCTGACCACCCTGCTGGCTATGCTGAAGGGACTGCCCCTTGCCTACAACAAGGATATGCAGGAGGACAAGGAGGCCATCTTCGATGCCATCGACAACGTGAAGCTGTGCCTGAAAACCTTTACCCCCATGCTTGCCACCATGCGTGTGCTGAAGGACAATATGCGTGCCGCTGCCGCCCGGGGCTTTATCAACGCCACCGATTGTGCAGACTATCTGGTGAAGAAGGGGCTGCCCTTCCGGGATGCCTATAAGATCACCGGCACCCTGGTTGCCGCATGCATCCGGCAGGGGCTGACTCTGGAGACCCTGCCCCTGGAGCAGTACCGGGAAATGCACCCCCTGTTCAGCGAGGACGTGTACCAAGCCATCAGTCTGGACACCTGCGTCCGGGAGCGCCGTTCTGAGGGCGGCCCTGCACCGGAATCCGTCCGGCGGCAGATCGATCTGACCCGGGCACAGATGGAGGCTTGGGGCATATGAAGGGCAGACAGCTGAAATTCATCCTGCTGCTGTGTACCCTGGCGGTACTGGCATATCTGGCAGGAGAGATCCTGCTGCTGTTCGTGTTTGACAACAACAATATCTGGGTATCCCGGGGCTGGCTGATCGCCGTGTTCGTTGCAACCCTTGCCATCAGCGTATGGAAATGCCCCAGGGATCCGGATCAACACAAAGGAGAATGACTTATGCCGGTTCAGGTTTATATTGACGGACAGGAGGGCACCACCGGGCTGAAGATCCTGGAGCGCTTTAATGGCCGCAGCGACATTGCCCTGCTGAAGATCGACCCGGAAAAGCGGAAGGACAACGCAGAGCGAAAGCGGCTGATCCATCAGTCGGACATTACCTTTCTGTGCCTGCCGGACGCTGCTGCTGTGGAGGCGGTAGCCCTGGCAGAGGGCAGCAATACCCGGATCATTGACGCATCCACCGCCCACCGGACCAATCCGGACTGGGCATACGGCTTTCCGGAGCTGAGCCCGGCACACCGGGAAAGGATCCGCACCAGCCAGAGAGTGGCTGTGCCCGGCTGCTATGCCAGCGGCTTCATTTCCCTGGTGTATCCCCTGGTACAGGCCGGGATCCTGCCGGCGGATTACCCGGTGACCGCATACGCCCTGTCCGGCTACAGCGGCGGCGGCAAAAAGGCAATTGCCCAGTATACGGATCCGAACCGGGACGGCTGCTTTGACGCACCCCGGCTCTATGCCCTGGGGCAGACCCACAAGCATATGCCGGAAATGCAGAAAATTTCCGGGCTTGCCTATCCCCCCATGTTCAATCCCATTATCTGCGACTTTTTCAACGGCATGATCGTGTGCGTGCCCATCCTGACCCGGCTGCTGCCCAAGGCGGTGCCCCCGGAGCAGGTGCATGCCGCATTTGCCGCCCACTATGCAAACCAGCGCTTTGTGCATGTGACCGCCCTCCAGGGCAGCGATGTGCTGCCGGATGGGTTCATGTCCGCAAATCCCCTTGCAGGCTCCAATGACCTGGAGGTATTCGTCTGCGGCAACCATGACCGGATCCTGCTATGCGCACGGCTGGACAATCTGGGCAAGGGCGCATCCGGTGCGGCAGTCCAGTGTATGAATCTGATGATCGGGGCGCCGGAGGATACCGGTCTGACCTCGGTGTATGAAAAGGAGTAAGCAGCCATGAAGCTTCAGAAATTTGACGGCTATACATTTGTGGAGGGAGGGGTCTGCGCTGCGCAGGGCTTTCTGGCAAACGGCATCCAGTGCGGTCTTGCCCACAAGGCGCTCAGCGAGGACGCTCCCTCCCCCACCGCCGGGAAGAAGAAACATGACCTGGCAGTGATCTACGCAGAGGTACCCTGCGCTGCCGCAGCGGTCTACACCACCAACAAGGTCAAGGGCGCACCCATTCTGGTGACCCGGGAGCATCTGAAAAACGGCACCGCCCAGGCGGTGATCGTCAACTCCGTCAACGCCAACACCTGCAACCCGGACGGAGTGGAGAAGGCAACAAAAATGTGTCAGCTGGCGGCGGATGCCTTAAAGCTGGAGGAAAGCGAGATCATCGTGGCATCCACCGGGGTCATCGGACAGGTGCTGCCCATCGAGCCCATTGCCGCAGCCGTACCGGAGCTGTGCAAGGGGCTGAATCCCAAGGGAAATGCTGCCGCAGTGGAGGCAATTATGACCACCGACACCATGCCCAAGGAGATCGCCGTGTCCTTCACCCTGGGCGGAAAGCCCTGCAAGCTGGGAGGCATGCTCAAGGGCAGCGGTATGATCCACCCCAACATGGCAACCACCCTGACCTTCCTGACCACGGATGCGGACATTGCCCCGGCACTGCTCCAGCAGGCTCTGTCCGATGTGGTAAAGCTGACGCTGAACCGGGTCAGCGTGGACGGGGACACCTCCACCAACGATATGGTCTGCGTGCTGGCAAACGGTAAGGCAGGCAATGCCCCCATCCGCACCGCCAATGCAGACTACGACACCTTCAAGCAGGCGCTGTATGTGATCCTGCTGAACCTTGCCCGGATGATGGCACGGGACGGAGAAGGCGCCACCAAGCTCATCACCTGCCTGTGCGAGGGTGCGCCGGACGAAAAGACGGCGGAGATCGTGGCAAAGAGCGTGATCACCTCCAGCCTGGTGAAAACCGCAATGTTCGGCAGGGATGCCAACTGGGGCAGAATCGCCTGTGCCGCCGGGTATGCCCAGGCGGACTTTGACCTGGAAAAGCTGGACATTGACGTGGCATCCGAGAACGGCAGAATCGCCGCATGCCGGAAGGGCGTGATCCCGGACTTCTCCGAGGAGGAGGCTGCAAGGATCCTGGAGCCGGAGGAGATCCGGATCTGCATCCATCTGAACAGCGGCCTGTGCAGTGCGGTGTGCTGGGGCTGTGATCTGACCTATGACTATGTAAAGATCAACGGCGACTATCGATCATAAGCCCGAACGGCTGCAATATCAAACAACTTGGAGTGATACATATGGAAATTCCTGAAAACATCCCGAATTCTGTCCGGTCAAAGATTCTGATCGACGCCCTGCCCCATATCCAGCGGTACAACGGCAAGATCGTGGTGGTCAAGTACGGGGGCAACGCCATGACCAACGAGGCGCTGAAGCAGGCGGTCATGAGCGATATCGTGCTGTTGTCCCTGGTGGGCATCAAGGTAGTGCTGGTACACGGGGGCGGCCCGGAAATCAACGATATGCTCCGGCGGCTGAACATTGAAAGTAAGTTCATCGGCGGGCTGCGGTACACGGACAAGGAAACCGTGGACGTGGTGAAGATGGTGCTTGCCGGCAAGGTGAACAAGGAACTGGTTGCCCTTCTGGCGGAGCATCAGGGCAGCGCAGTGGGTCTGTGCGGTATTGACGGGCAGATGCTCATGGCGGAAAAGGTAGAAAGCGAACAGGATCTGGGCTATGTGGGTGACATCGTCAGCGTGAACACCAAGCCCATTCTGGATGCGCTGAACGGTGGGTATGTGCCGGTGATCGCCACGGTGGCAAGCAGCAAGTCCGGTCAGACCTACAACGTGAATGCGGACACGGCGGCTGCACGGATCGCCGCAGAGCTGAAGGCGGAAAACCTGATCCTCATGACGGACATTGCAGGACTGATGCGGGACAAGGACGACCCCTCCACGCTGATGCCCTTTGTGAACGTCAGCGAGGTGCCCTTCTTAAAGCGGCAGGGCATCATCTCCGGAGGCATGATCCCCAAGATCGACTGCTGCGTGGAGGCAGTACGCCGGGGCGTACACAAGACCGTTATCATCGACGGCCGGATCCCCCACTCCATCCTCATTGAGCTGCTGTCCAACGAGGGCATTGGCACCCAGTTCAAATAAGACGCAAAAGTATTGACTTGTTCATAAACTAAAGCATTGCAATTTTTCCTGTGTCGGGGTAAAATAAGAATGCAGGGTAAATTGCACAAAAAGCAATCCCCACAGCAAAGGAGATTATCCGAATGGATACAATAGAACAGTTTAACAGCCATGTGATGCAGACCTATGACCGGCTGCCCCTGGTGATGGAATCCGGCAGCGGCAGAACCTGTACCGATGAGGACGGCAAGCGCTACCTGGATTTCGGCAGCGGCATCGGCACCAACAGCCTGGGGTACTGCGATCCTGCCTGGGCGGACGCAGTGTGCGCCCAGGTTCGCAGCATGCAGCACACTTCAAATTACTACTACACAAAAGTACAGGCGGATTTCGCAGAGCGGCTGTGCCAGATCACCGGCTATAAGCGGGTGTTCTTCGGCAATTCCGGCGCAGAAGCCAACGAATGCGCCATTAAGCTGGCAAGAAAATACAGCTTTGATAAATACGGCGCAGGCAGAAATGTGATCATCACCCTGCGCAACTCCTTCCACGGCAGAACCATGGCGACCCTGAGCGCCACCGGGCAGGACTGCTTCCACAACTACTTCTTCCCCTTCCCGGAGGGCTTTGTGTACGCCGAAGCCAACGACATTGACGATCTGCTCAAGAAGATGCACAACAACGTGTGCGCCGTGATGCTGGAATACATCCAGGGCGAAGGGGGCGTGGTGCCCCTGGACAGCAAGTATGTGGATCAGCTCTACGATTTCTGCGCAAAGCGGGATATTCTGGTGATCGCTGACGAGGTTCAGACCGGCGTGGGCAGAACCGGCACCTTCCTGGCAGGAGAGCAGTACGCCAAGAAAGCGGACATCACCACTCTTGCCAAGGGGCTGGGCGGCGGTCTTCCCATCGGTGCATGCCTTGCCAACGGCAAATGCGCTGACGTGCTCACCAAGGGCATGCACGGCTCCACCTTCGGGGGCAATCCGGTGGTCTGCGCCGGTGGGCTTGCGGTGCTGGAGCAGGTGGCAAAGCCGGATTTCCTGGCACAGGTACTGGCAAAGGGCGCTCACATCCGTGCCGCCCTCCGGGACTGCGAGGAGGTCACGGAGATCACCGGTCTGGGTCTGATGCTGGGGCTGACGCTGAAAACCAAACAGGCGGCGGACGTGAAGCAGGCAGCCTTCCAGCGGGGTCTGCTGGTGCTGACGGCGAAGGATAAGGTGCGGTTGCTCCCGCCGCTGAACATCACCATCGGGGAGCTGGACAGCGGTCTTGCGATTCTCAAGGAGTGCCTGAGCCAGTAAGACTGACGAACATCAATGCATTGCATCGGGGGAGGGAAACGCTTATATGGTTCTTTACATCATACCCAAGGGAAGCAAATACAACGTACAGGACGAAAAGGGCCGTATCATTTATACCATTAAGAAAAAAGGCTTTGGCGGCAAAATGCAGCTGTTTGACGCAAGCGGCTACGAAATGTACACCATGACGAGCGATTTTTCCCAAAAGCATCCCTCCTTTGACATACTGCTGGACGGAAATCCATATATTATGGTCAAGTGCAAGTCCCGGTTCCTGGATCCTTCCATCGTAGGACAGGGCAATATGGGTACCTACTGGCTCAAGAGCCAGGACCGGATGCGGTTCGAGCTCACAAAGGATGATGTGAACATTGGCAGCATCCTCTCCCAGCCCATGCCCAAGGGGGATGTGCAGTTTGAGATGACGATCAACGACAAGGAATTTGACGACGCACTGGTACTGTTTGCGGTGTGCATCGACTTTTCCTTTTACAAGTACAAGAAATGACGGAGGTTTACTTATGAAGCACTTACTGAAAATGCTGGACATGAGCCAGGAGGAGATCATTGACATTCTGAACCTGGCGGATCAGCTGAAATACGAGCTCAAGCACGGCATTCCCCACCCCATGCTCAAGGGCAAGTCTCTGGGTATGATCTTCCAGAAGGCATCCACCCGGACGAGAGTTTCCTTTGAAACCGGTATGTACCAGCTGGGCGGTCATGCTCTGTTTCTGTCGGCGGACGATCTGCAGATCGGCAGAGGCGAGCCGGGGGAGGATACCGCACGGGGCCGGTGGAGGATACCGCACGGGTACTGTCCCGGTACATTGACGGCATTATGATCCGCACCTTCGCCCAGAAAGAGGTGGAGGATCTGGCGGAGTACGGCTCCATCCCGATCATCAACGGGCTCACCGACCTGTCCCACCCCTGCCAGGTGCTGGCGGATCTGATGACCATCCGGGAATTCAAGGGTAGCTTTGACGGCTTGAAAATGTGCTACATCGGAGACGGCAACAACATGGCAAACTCCTTGATCGTAGGGGGTCTGAAGGTTGGTATGCAGGTTTCCGTTGCCTGCCCGGAGGGCTACCGGCCGGATCCCATGGTTATGGACTTTGCACAGAAGGATCCGGGCTTCTCCATTACCAATGTGCCCCTGGAGGCTGCCAAGGACGCAGATATCCTGCTGACGGATGTGTGGGCATCCATGGGACAGGAGGGCGAAATCGCAAAGCGCCGCATTGCCTTTGCAGGGTACCAGATCAACGACGAGATCATGGCGGCTGCCAAGCCGGACGCTATGGTGATGCACTGCCTGCCGGCACACCGGGAGGAGGAGATCACCGCCAAGGTCTTTGAGGAACATGCCAAGGAGATCTTTGAGGAGGCGGAAAACCGGCTCCACGCCCAGAAGGCGGTCATGGTTCGCCTGATGGCAGACTAAAGCAAACAAAGCAAGCCGCTCCGTATGCTGATACGGGGCGGCTTTTTGCGTACAGAAACAGAAAGGGTACCGGAAATCCGGTACCCTTTGCGGCTTCATTCAGCCTGCTGGCTGTCGATGTAAGCAACGATGTCGCCTACGGTCTTGATATTGTCCACAGCCTCGTCCGGGATCTCGATGTCGAACTCCTCGGAAATGATTACGATCAGATCCACAACGTCCAGAGAATCGATGCCCAGATCCTCCTGCATGTCAGCCTCCGGTGTAACGAGTGCCTCGTCCACGTCAAACTGTTCCACAATAATCGCCTTTAGCTTATCGAATGTCATAGTATTTCCTCCAAACATATATTTCACGCCACAGGGCGCATTGAACCCACGCTCCGGTCATTCCCGGAAGGCGCCGATTTTTCTAAACTTAGTATAGCGTTCTTCCAGCAAAACGTCAATATCTTTTCGCAAATTTTCTTGAATTTTTATGGACAAAAATTTGTGCAGCGCCGACGATATTTTGTCTATATCGTTGTGCGCCCCTCCGGCAGGCTCCGGAATGATCCCGTCCGCCACCCCGAGGGTCAGCATATCCTCCGCTGTCATGTGCAGCAGCTCACAGGCTTCCTTCTCCCGGCTGCCGTCCTTCCAGAGGATGCTGGCAAAGCCACGGGGGGAGATCACGGAATACAGGGCGTTTTCCAGCATGCCCAGGGCATCGCACACCCCAAGCGCCAGGGCGCCGCCGCTGCCCCCTTCTCCCAGCACCACGGAAACCACCGGGGTGCGAAGCTGCATAAATTCCGCCAGATTCCGGGCAATCGCCTCGCCCTGTCCCCGGTTTTCCGCATCGATGCCGCAGAAGGCGCCGGGTGTGTCGATCAGGCAGATCACCGGTCGGCGGAATTTCTCCGCCTGCTTGGCAAGCCGCAGCGCCTTCCGGTAGCCCTCCGGGTGGGGCATGGCGAAATTGGCTGCCTTGTTTTCCGCAAGGTTCCTGCCCTTCACCTGTGCCAGCACCGTCACCGGCGTGCCGTCCAGCCTGCCGATGCCTCCCAGCAACGCTCCATCGTCCCCGAAAAGCCGATCTCCGTGAAGCTCGAAAAACTCCGTGAAGACCCGGGGGATGTAATCCCGCACCGTAGGCCGTGCCGGGTTGCGGATCAGCTGTAAGCGTTCCCACGCTGTCCGTTCGTTCATGCCTTCACCTCCCCGTAGCCGTGAAGCCGCAGCAGCTGCTCCAGGGTCTGGCGCATGTTCCGCCGGGATACAATAGCATCCACAAAGCCCTGTTCCAGCATATGCTCTGCCAGCTGGAAGCCCTCCGGCAGCCGCTGATGGATGGTGTTCTCAATGACCCGTCTGCCGGCAAAGCCGATGAGCACCTTTGGCTCCGCCAGGATGATATCCCCCAGGGAGGCAAAGGAGGCGGTCACGCCGCCGGTGGTGGGATCCGTCAGCACAGTGATGTACAGCAGCCCTGCGGCACTGTGCCGTGCCACTGCCCCGGAGGTTTTCGCCATCTGCATCAGGGACACCATGCCCTCCTGCATCCGTGCGCCGCCGGATGCGGTAAACACGATGATGGGCAGTCCCGCTTTGGTGGCATGCTCAAAGGCACGGGTGAGCTTCTCCCCCACCACGCTGCCCATACTGCCCATCATGTACCGGGGATCCATCACCGCCAGCGTCACCGGGATTCCCCCGATCCGGCAGTCTCCGGTGATAATGGCGTCCGTCAGCCCGGTATTCGCCCGAAGCACCATCTGCTTTTTCTCATAGCCGGGAAAGCCGATGGGGTTGCAGCTGCGCATACGGGCATCCGCCTGGACAAAGGAGCCGGGATCCGCCGTGAGAATGATCCGTGCCGGGGCATTGAGCCGGTCATGGAAGCTGCAGTGGGGGCATACATGATCCGAAGCCTCAAAGGAGGACAGGGGACTTGCCGTGCGGCACCGGGGGCACTTGTAGGTTTCCTCCGGTGGTCGCTTGGGTTCATCGGACAGGCGGCTCCGCACCTGGGAAAACAGTTCCTCAAGCATTGCCTGCACCACCCTTCTTCTCCAGCTCCGCCAGATAGCCCGTATCGTAGGTGCCGCTGCGGAAAGCATCACTGCGGATCAGCTCCAGCTGCATGTCGATGTTGGTATCCACCCCGTCCACCAGAAATTCCGCCAGCGCCCAGTTCATCTTGGCAATGGCCTGGGCACGGGTGGGTGCATGGACGATGAGCTTCGCCAGCATGGAATCGTAAAAGGGCGGAATCTGACAGCCCTGATAGATGGCGGAATCCACCCGCACGCCGGGCCCTCCCGGCATGTACAGCCCCTGGATCACACCGGGACAGGGGCGGAAGTTCTCCGCCGGATTTTCCGCCAGGATCCGGCACTCAATGGCATGCCCCCGGATCTGAACGTCGGACTGGGTAAAGCCCAGCGGCTCCCCGGCGGCGATCCGCAACTGTGCCTGCACCAGGTCAATGCCGGTGACCGCCTCGGTTACAGGATGCTCCACCTGGATCCGGGTATTCATCTCCATGAAGAAAAATTCCTTCCCGTCGGTGAGAAATTCCACCGTACCCGCATTGGTAAAGCCGCACTGCTTTGCCGCCCGGACTGCCGCATCCCCCATCTGCTGACGCAGGGCGGGAGAAAGAATGGCACAGGGGCTTTCCTCCATCAGCTTCTGCTTGCGCCGCTGCATGCTGCAGTCCCGCTCCCCCAGATGCACCACATTGCCCTGGGAATCCGCCAGAATCTGCACCTCCACATGTCTGGGATGCAGCAGCAGCCGTTCCATGTACACATCCGCACAGCCAAAGCAGGAGGCTGCCTCCTCGGAGGCGGTGCGCATCTGGCTTTCCAGCTCCTCCTCCCGGTACACGGGACGGATGCCCCGCCCACCACCTCCGGCGGATGCCTTGATGAGCAGGGGATAGCCGATCTTTGCGGCAATCTCCTTGGCGGATGCCAGGTCAGCCACGATCCCGTCAGAGCCGGGGATCACCGGCACCCCTGCCGCCTGCATGGTCTGCTTTGCCCGTGCCTTATCCCCCAACAGGGTAATGGCTTCCGGGGAGGGCCCCACGAAAATCAGCCCTGCCTCCCGGCACTGCCGGGCAAAATCCGCATCCTCGGACAAAAAGCCGAAGCCTGGATGCACCGCATCACAGCCGGTGATCCTGGCAGCGGTCAGCAAAGCGTTCGCCTTCAGGTAGCTGTCCCGGGCGGCAGGCTTGCCGATGCACACCGCCTGGTCTGCCAGCTGCACATGCAGCGCATGCCGGTCGGCGGTGGAATACACCGCCACGCAGCGGATCCCCATCTCCCGGCAGGCACGGATGATCCGCACTGCGATCTCGCCCCGGTTGGCGATCAAAACCTTTTTCAGCATGGCTCTCCTCACTCCTGCTCCACAGGGGGCACCAGCACGAACTTGATCTGGGCGGAGGCTGCTACCTCATCCCCCACATAAGCCGTACCCTCGCCTACGCCGATGCGCCCCAGATTCTTCACAATGGAAACCTCCAGCCGCAGGGTATCCCCCGGCACCACCTGCCGGCGGAATTTCGCCTTGTCGATGCCGGAGAACATCCCGATCTTGCCCTTATTCCGGGGCAATGCCAGCATGGCAACCGCACCAGCCTGCGCCATCATTTCCACCAGCAGTACGCCGGGTGTCACCGGCATGCCGGGAAAATGCCCCTTGAACCAGAATTCCTCCGGCGTCATGTGCTTGGTTGCCACACAGCGCACACCCGGCTCCATTTCGTTGATCTCATCGATCAGCAGGAAGGGATCCCGGTGGGGGATCAGCTCCATGATCTGCGCCCGATCCATCAGTACTGCCATATGCCGCTCCTATTCTATCCGCAGGATGGGCTGGTCAAATTCCACCGCATCCCCGTTCTGTACCAGAATCTCTGCCACGATGCCATCCTGCTCGCAGAGCACCTCGTTCATCAGCTTCATAGACTCGATGATCATCAGCACGTCCCCCTTCTTCACCCGCTTGCCAACGGTCACAAAGGGCTCGCTTTCCGGAGAGGGTGCTGCATAATAAGTCCCCACCAAGGGCGCCTTCACCCAGGTGCCCGATACCGCAGCCGGTGCTGTCGGGGCATCCTCCTGGGGAGCCGCCGGAGGGCATACCGGGGGCATACCCATGGGGGCGGGCATGGGGGCGGGCTTTTTTCCCTTGATGGTCAGCTTCTTGTCCCCATCCTCCAGGGTCAGCTCCCCCAGATCATTGTCCCGCAGGATCCGGGCAAGCTGCTCCAGCAGCTCCGGATCAAACTGTCCGAATAGTTTTTCCATAGTCGTATCCTCCTACGCCTGCCGGATGCACAGGCATGCGTTGTGTCCGCCAAAGCCCAGATTGTTGGTCAGAGCCGCCCGGACAGTTCCGGTCACGTTGCCGCTGCCGCAGTAATCCAGGTCGCATTCCGGATCCGGCGTGGTGTAGCCCACCGTCCGGTGGATCAGCCCGGTTTCCACGGATTTAGCGGTTACAATGGCTTCCACCGCCCCGGCACCTCCCAGAAGATGCCCGATCATGGACTTGGTGGAGTTCACCTTCAGCTTGTATGCGTGCTCCCCGAAGGCTGCCTTGATGGCGGCAGTCTCGCTGGCATCGTTCAGACCGGTGGAGGTACCGTGGGCGTTGATATAGTCAATATCCTCTGCTCCAAGTCCCCCTTCTTCATATGCCATCCGCATGGCTGCTGCGGCAGCTGCCCCGTCCGGTGCCG
>NZ_FR894886.1:47352-56755 GCF_000434255.1 Ruminococcus sp. CAG:379
GCCCCGTCCGGTGCCGGTGCGGTCTGGTGATAGGCATCACAGGTTGCCCCGTAGCCGCATACCTCTGCATAAATTTTTGCACCCCGTGCCACGGCGGATTCGTAGGACTCCAGCATCAGCGCCCCGGCACCCTCCCCGATGACGAAGCCGCTGCGCTCCTTGTCGAAGGGGATGGATGCTTTGGACAGCTCCGTTGTCTTGGTGAGAGCACGCATATTCTGAAAGCCAGCCAGGGTGAAGGTGGTCAGTGCGCTTTCCGAGCCGCCGCACAGACAGCAGTCCAGATAGCCGTCCTTGATCTTCCGGAACGCCTCGCCGATGGCGTGGGTGGAGGATGCACAGGCGGTCACGGTAGCAAAATTCGCCCCCTTGAAGCCGGTTTTCATAGCCACGGTGCCTGCCGCCATGTTGGCGATCATCATGGGCACATACCGGGCGGAAATCTTGCTGACGCCCCCGTCCCGGAAGTGGCTGTATTCCTGCTCCGTCAGACCGATGCCCCCCACGCCTACGCCGAAAATGCAGCCTGCCCGGTAGGGGTCTGCGGCGGCAATGTCATAGCCGCTGTCCCGGAGCGCCTCCAGGGCGGAAACCACCGCAAACTGGGTGAACCGCTCCATGGTTCTGGCATCCTTCTTGTCCAGACAGCCGGAGGGGTCAAAGTCATGCACCTGTCCGGCGAAATGCACACTAAGGGGGGATGCGTCAAAGGTATCGATGGGGGTAATGGCAAGCCGATTTTCCACAACCCCATCCCACAGGGGCTTGACCCCGGTGCCAAAGGGAGTCACTGCCCCCATGCCGGTAATCACTACTCTATGCATAGCTGCTCCTTTCTTACATTACAATGCCGCCGGATACTTCCAGCACCTGTCCGGTGATATAGCTGCCGCCCTCTCCTGCAAGGAATGCCACTGCCGCTGCCACATCCTCCGGCGTTCCGGCACGTCCCAGAGTGATCCGGGACAGAATGGCTTCCTTCTGCTGGTCGGTCATGCTGTCGGTCATGGGTGTCTCGATAAAGCCCGGTGCAATGGCGTTGACCGTAATGCCCCGTGCTCCAAGCTCCTTTGCCGCCGTCTTAGTCATGGCGATCACCGCCCCCTTGGAGGCGCTGTAGTTGCACTGCCCCATATTTCCGTACAGCCCTGCTACTGATGCCATGTTGATGATCCTGCCGCTTTTCTGCCGGAGCATGATGCTCCCTGCCAGCTTCATCAGCATATACACGCTTTTCTGATTGCTGGCAATGACTGCGTCATACTGCTCCTCGCTCATGCGCAGCAGCAGATTGTCCCGGGTGATGCCGGCGTTGTTCACCAGCACATCCAGTCTGCCGTATGCCGCCTTCACATCCTTGATGAGCGCGTCACACTGGGCGTAGTCGGATACGTCCGCCGCAAAGCATGCAGCCTCCGCCCCCAGCTCCCGGCACTGCTGTGCGATCTGCTCCGCCTTCTGCCGGCTTTCCTGCCGGTTGGAGGAATGCACCGCCACCGTATAGCCCTCCTTTGCAAACCGCAGGGCAATGGCTGCCCCGATGCCCTGGGATGCGCCTGTTACCAATGCGATCATGCTTCCACCTCCCTGCCCACTGCCGTACTTCCCAGCAGCTGCTGTGCCTGTGCAAAAATCTCCTCTACGATCTCCTTACAGGGCTTGACCTCATGGATCATGCCGGCAATGGCGCCGCACAGAAAGGAGCCTTCCGCCACGTTGCCATCCTGCACCGCCTTCCGCAGCGCTCCGACGGTCATGCGCTCGAACTCCTCCGGGGTGCCGCCGTTCTGCTCAAATTTCAGCAGGCCCCGGGAGAACTTGGTCTTGATACCCCGACAGGGATGACCGGTGAATCTGCCGGTGACGATGCTGTCCGTATCCTTTGCGGAAAGCACCAGCTTCTGATAGGTTTCGTGAATGTTGCACTCGGTGGACGCTAAGAACCGGGTTCCCAGCTGTACCCCCTGCGCCCCCAGCATGAAGGCTGCCGCCACGCCTCTGCCGTCTGCAATACCCCCGGCGGCAATCACCGGGATCTGCACAGCGTCCACCACCTGGGGCACCAGGCACATGGTGGTGATCTCCCCGATGTGACCGCCGGACTCGGTGCCCTCTGCGATCACTGCGTCCGCTCCTGCCTGCTCCATACGCTTTGCCAGTGCCACGGTGGGGATCACCGGGATCACCTTGATACCGGCTTCCTTCCAGGCGGGAATGTATCTGCCGGGACTGCCTGCACCAGTAGTGACCAGCGACACCTGTTCGTCAATGACCAGCTGGGCAAGGTCTGCCGCATTGGGACTCATAAGCATAATATTGACACCAAAGGGCTTATCCGTCAGTTCCTTTGCCCTCCGGATCTGATCCCGGATATAATCCACCGGGGCAGCTCCTCCGGCGATGAGGCCCACGCCTCCGGCATTGGACACTGCCGCAGCCAGCTGACTGTCTGCGATCCACGCCATGCCTCCCTGCAGCAGGGGATACTGTACCCCCAAAAGCTCCGTGATTCTGGTTTTCATGGATTGACCCTCCTTAATACTCAAATAATACCGCACCCATGGTGAGCCCTGCGCCAAATCCCACCAGGCACACCCGGTCGCCCCGGTTCAGCCTGCCGCTGCGGACTGCCTCGTCCAAAGCAATGGGGATGGAGGCGCTGGAGGTGTTGCCGTATTTGTCCAGATCCACCATGATCCGCTCCATGGGAAATTGCAGCTTCTTTGCGGCGGTTTCAATGATCCGCAGATTCGCCTGGTGGGGGATCAGCAGGTCAATATCCGCTGTCGTCATGCCTGCCTTGTCCAGCACCTGCTGCACCGCCCGGGGCATGGCTTCCGTGGCAAAGCGATACACGGCTCTGCCCTCCTGCCGCAGAAAATCCCCCTGGGGATCCGTCCCCTCCGGCACTGCATGCTCCCCCTTGGAGAACAGGCTGAGCCGCCGGTTCGCATTGGCATACAGACTGGTGACTCCGGTGCCGTCCGCCATCATGTAAGCGCTGTACAGCCCCTGCT
The DNA here is from genome assembly GCF_000434255.1 of Ruminococcus sp. CAG:379. Taxonomy (NCBI): domain Bacteria; kingdom Bacillati; phylum Bacillota; class Clostridia; order Eubacteriales; family Oscillospiraceae; genus Ruminococcus; species Ruminococcus sp. CAG:379. Next base: position 50,370 of record NZ_FR894886.1, read on the forward strand.
TTTTCTCCAGGACGCATGCCCCTGCCCCGTCTCCAAAGAGGATGCAGGAGGAGCGATCGGAAAAGTCCGTGATCCGGGACAGGTTCTCGTTGGATACCACCAGCACATAGGACAGCTCCGGGTCGGTGGCAAGGTACCGTGCCGCCATATCCACCCCGCATACAAAGCCGGTGCAGGCGGAATTGACATCAAACGCCATGGCGTTCACGGCGCCCAGCTCCCGCTGAATCACACAGGCGGTGGCAGGGGTCACATAATCCGGGGTCACGGTGGTGTCGATGATCAATCCAAGCTGCTGGCCGCTGATCCCTGCTGCCTCCAGTGCCTGCCGGGCAGCCTGCAGCCCCATGTACCAGCTTGGCTCCCCGTCGGAAATGTGCCGGGTGACGATGCCGGTGCGGCTGCGGATCCACTCGTCGCTGGTATCCAGAAATGCAGCAAATGCGTTGTTGTCCACGGTCAGCGGGGGAACATACCGCCCCGTTCCGGCAATGCGGATTCCGGTCAAAAAAACCACTCCTCCCTGTTGTGTTTTCTTACTGTTTGTGGTATAGTAACTATAGGCAATTCCATCAGGCAAGCAAAAATACTTTACCTGATTAACTATTTTCAAGACTATTTTAATCCATTTTCAGCGCAATTGCAAGATAGGATGGGCAAATTTCAGTTGGCTTATGCAAATTCGTAAAAAACAACGGGATTTCTCACCAAGTAAAGCGAATGATTGTTCAGTTTTTACAATGCACTGCATGCACAGGAGGCATCTACTTATGAAAAACGTATTACTTTTCACCGGCCAGGGCAGCCAGTTTTCCGGCATGGGAGCGGAGCTTGCCGCCATGCTGCCGGAGGCGTCCGCCATTTACGAGGCGGGCAGTGACATTCTGGGCTTTGACCTGAAAAAAATGTGCCTGGAGGGGGAGGATGCGGTTCTGGCGGAAACCTGCCACGCACAGCCTGCCATTTACGCCACGGAGCTGATCTGCCTGGAGGCGCTGAAGGCACGGGGCATTGCCTGCGAAGGCGTATGCGGCCACTCTCTGGGGGAATACGCTGCCATGACCGCCTGCGGCATGCTGACGGCGGAAAACGGCTTCCGGGCGCTGAAGATCCGGGCACAAGCCATGGATGAAGCGGCAAAGTCCCAGGACAGCGGCATGTACGCCATTCTCCGGATGCCGGCGGAGCGCATCGGGGAGATCTGCGCCCAGACCCCGGGCTATGTGGTACCGGTAAATTTCAACTCCCCGGCACAGACCGTCATCGCCGGCGAGCGGCAGGCAGTGGACCGGCGAGCGGCAGGCAGTGGACGCTGCCGCAAAGGCATGCGCAGCGGAAAAGGCAAGAGCCGTGCCCCTGGCGGTGGCGGCTGCCTTCCACAGCAAGCTGATGCAGCCGGCAGCGGACGCCATTGCCGCAGCCTTTACCGCCATCCCCTTTGCGCCTCCCACAGTCCCCTTCTACACCAATCTCACCGGGGAGCCTCTGGCGGAGGGCACGGATATGGCACAGTACTGCGCAAAGCACTGCGTCAGCCCGGTTCGCTTTGCCCAGGAATTGCAGAACCTGCATGCCGCCGGGTTTGATACCTACATTGAGCTTGGCCCCAAGAAGGTGCTCACCGCCTTTGTGAAGCAGACTCTGAAGGACGTGGGCATGCACACCGTCACCGACCCGGATTCACTGGAGGAAACTGTAACATGTCTGAAGCATACGGACTGATCGGGCATCCCCTGGGGCATTCCATGTCCCCCTTCCTGCACAGGGCGCTGTTTGCCCTTGGTGGGAAGGATGCCTCCTACCGGCTGCTGGATCTTGCCCCGGAGACCATGGAGCAGCAGGTGCAGGAAATGACCGGCTACCGGGGCTGGAACGTGACCATACCTTATAAGGAGCGGATCATTCCCCTGCTGGATCGGCTGGATCCATCCGCCGCCCGATACAACGCTGTCAACTGCGTCCGCCGGGAACCGGACGGCACCCTGACCGGCTACAACACGGACTGCACCGGCTTTCTCCACGCTGTCCGGGATTTTCCCCTGGGAGGCAGGGTGCTGCTGCTGGGCTGCGGCGGTGCCGGGAGAATGATGGCAACGGAGGCTGCCATGGCAGGGGCGCAGCTGACCATTGGGGTGCGGAATCCGGAAAAGCCGGAGCTGACCGCCCTCGCAGCCCATCTGCGGAAAGCATACCCGGCGGCTGGTGTGCAGCTGGTACCCTTCGGGGAGATCTCCGGAGACTTTGATCTGCTGCTCAATTCCACTCCCGTGGGCATGTTCCCTCACACAGCGGGCTGTCCGGTGGGCATGTTCCCTCACACAACGGGCTGTCCGGTGCCGGATGCGGTGATCCGCCGGTGCGGCGCCGTCTTTGACGCTATTTACAACCCGGAGCAGACCCGGCTCATGGAGCTTGCCCGGCAGGCAGGCATCCCCACAGCGGGCGGCATGGACATGCTGGTGCAGCAGGCGGCATGCGCCCAGGAGATCTGGTACGGGGCGCAGTTTTCGGAAGCCGACCTTGCCGCATTGACCCGGCAGGCACAGGCACAGCTTGCCCGGCAGGAGGCGCACTCATGAAGGACAATATCTACCTCTGCGGCTTTATGGGCTGCGGCAAATCCACCGTGGGACGGGTACTGGCGCAGCAGCTCCACTGTCCCTTTATTGATCTGGACGACCTGATCGTTGCCAAAATGGGCATGCGGATCCCGGATATCTTCCAGCAAAAGGGAGAATCGTTTTTCCGGAATCTGGAGCAATTTCTGCTTCAGGATGTGAGCCGGGGACAGCGTGGCTCGGTGATCGCATGCGGCGGCGGCACCCTGGTGTTTGAGGAAAATGCCCAGCTTGCCCACTGCTACGGCAAGATCGTGCTGCTGAATGTGCCCTTCTCCATGTGCTACGACCGGATCCACAATGACCCCAACCGCCCCATCGCACTCTCCAGCACCCGCAGGGAGCTTTTACGTTTATACCGGCTCCGGTACAAGCGGTACCACGACCATGCGGATCTGGTGATCCCGGTGCTGCCCAAGGACACCCCGGAACAGATTGCAGAAAGGATTCGGATCGAATGAAGCTGTATCACGCACATATTTACCCCATGGATCGGGAACCCATCGAAAACGGCTGGGTGTCCATTCAGGACGGAAGGATCACGGAACTGGGACAGGGGGAGATCTTTCCCAGCCCGGAGGATCGGGATCTGGCAGGCGGCATGCTGCTGCCGGGCTTTGTGGATGCCCACACCCATCTGGGCATCATCGAAAACGGCATCGGCTTCGAGGGGGACGACTGCAACGAGGCAAGTGACCCCTTCACCCCCCAGCTCCGTGCCATTGACGGCATCAACCCCATGGATCGTTGCTTTGCAGAGGCACGGCGCCGGGGCATCACCGCTGTGCTCAGCTCTCCGGGCAGTGCCAACGCCTGCGGCGGACAAATTGCTGCCATCAAGACGGTGGGACGGCGGATCGACAGCATGCTGATCCGCACCGCCGGGGTAAAGTTCGCCCTGGGTGAAAACCCCAAGTCCGTATACAACGACCGGGACGAGACCCCCATTACCCGGATGGCAACGGCGGCGCTGATCCGGGAGGGTCTGGCGGCTGCACGGCGGTATCGCTCCGACCTTGCCGCCCATGAAGCAGATCCGGAAAACCTGGACGCACCGGAATTTGACGCCAAGCACGAGGCGCTGCTGCCCCTGCTCCGGGGAGAATGCAAGGCATTTTTCCACTGCCACCGGGCGGACGATATGTTCACCGCCCTGCGGATCGCAAAGGAATTTTCTCTGGATCCGGTGCTGATACACGGCACGGAGGGGCATCTGATCGCCGACCTGCTGGCACCGGAAAAAACCGGAGTCATCATCGGCCCCCTGCTATGCGACCGGTGCAAGCCGGAGCTGAACCATGCAGAGCTGCACAACGGCGCAGAGCTGCACCGGAACGGGGTGCCCATCGCCATTTGCACGGATCATCCGGAGGTGCCCCTCCAGTACCTGCCCCTGTCGGCGGCAGCGGCGGTGAAGGGCGGTCTGCCCTACGATGCTGCACTGTATGCCATTACCCTGGGGGCGGCAAAGCTGGCAGGCATTGACGACCGGGTGGGCAGCATCACCCCCGGAAAGGATGCGGATCTGCAATGCTACCGGCAGGATCCCCTGGGCTTTCTCACCGAGCCGGAATGGGTCATGATCGACGGTGTGATGCTCCCATGATCGCCGTGATCTTCTGGAGCCTGCCGGGGCTGTTCATGCTGGGGCTGACCGTCTGTCTGCTCCATGATGCCCAAGCCGGCACGGTGCTCCACAACGACGGCATTCAGATCACAGTACGCACCAGGGGCGACCGGATCTGGCAGCTGCCGGTGGCACGGGCAAACGGCGACCGGCCCTACATTTCCATCGACAGGGAGATCACGGTGCTGCCGGAGGTCATGCGGCGCAGGAACCTGCACTACTCCCTGCTCCCGAAGCGCAGTCTGGTACTGTGGACGGTATGCATCGCCCTGGTGTTCCTGGGCTGCGCCGTGGGCAGTATGTTTTAAGGCGGCATCACACACAGATTGTGCAGTGCTGCCATAACCGAAAAAGAGGTGACGTTATGCTCGGCGTAATATGCTGGGAAGTGCTGGGGCTGCTTGTGCTGGGGCTCACCCTGTACCTGCTGGCAGTCGCCAAAACCGGCACAGTAATCGACAATGACGGGATTCAGCTTACCGTCCGCACCAGGGACGGCAGCATCTGGTATCTGCCCGTGGCACAGTCAGACGGCTCCCGCCCCTACATTGCCATCGGCAGTCAAGTCGTGGTGATGTCTGCAAAAACGACCCGGTGGAAGAATGCCTATGTACTGATACCCAAGTGGAAGCTGCTGCTGTCGGGTCTGGCAACAGCCCTGCTGTTTCTGGCTGTGGGTGTTTACGTCTATACCAAAAGATTTCTATAAACTGAAAGGAGTGCTGAGAATGCATCCGGAAATTCAAACTGTCGCAAATGAAATCGGGAACATTTGTTCCCCCAAGCACATCTATCTGGTAAGCCGCAAGGAGGACACCGCCGGGACGCTGGTCAGCTTCAAGCTGGCACTGGTGGTATCCGATAAGGTGGAGAGCATTTCCGAGCTGGAATGCGCCCTGTACGCCAAGGTGGACTGCGACTATCCCTTCGACCTAGTGCTGTACCGGGAAAGCGAGTGGAACACCCTTTGCACCGATCAGCGCACTTTTGCCTGGAAGATCGCCCAGACCGGGAGTGTGCTGCTATGAGCCGGGGGTATCGGGACAATGACAGCAAGCGGTATTTCGACTGGCTGTATTACGCCAATATCGACCTGCTTGCGGCAAACGAGCTGATCGACCAACCCCTGTGCTATAACTCGGTGGCATTCCACTGTCAGCAGGCCATTGAAAAGGCGATCAAGGGCTACCTGCTGTACCGGCGGCACAGATTATACGACGGACACAACCTGCCCTGGCTGTGCAAGCAGGCCATGCAGGAGGATCCCCACTTCGGACAGTGGCTGGATCGTGCCTCCATGCTGAACCGGTTCTACATTGAAGCCCGGTACCCGGCAGACTTCCTGCTGCGGCTGGATGAGGAAACCGTCATGCGGGTTCTGACGGAAACGGCGGAAATGTCCCGGTTCATTATGAAGCTGGTGCATTTCGACTTTGCAAGCTATCGCTATCAGGGCGCACCTGCCCGAAAGGAGGAATAAACATGGCGACACCCCACAATCAGGCAAATCCGGGAGAGATCGCACCCCGGATGCTGATGCCCGGAGATCCCCTGCGGGCGCAGTTTATCGCAGAACAGTATCTGGAGCATCCGGTGTGCTACAACCGGGTGCGGAATATGCTGGGCTTTACGGGCACTTATAAGGGCGTTCCCGTATCCGTCCAGGGCAGCGGCATGGGCATGCCCTCCATCGGCATCTACTCCTATGAGCTGTTCCACACCTACAACGTACAGAAAATCATCCGGGTAGGCACCGCCGGCGGCATCGCTCCCCAGGTGCAGCTCCGGGACATTGTGCTGGGGCAGGGTGCATGCACCAACAGCAGCTATGCAAGCCAGTACGGGCTCCCCGGCACCTATGCGCCCATCGGGGATTTTGCCCTGCTGGAGGCTGCCGCAGCCCATGCCCGGCGGCTGAACCTGCACTGGCATGTGGGAAACCTGCTGTCCAGCGATACCTTCTACGACGACAGCAATTCCACCGCCCAGTGGCAGAAAATGAACGTACTGGCAGTGGAAATGGAGGCTGCCGCCCTGTATATGAACGCCGCCCGTGCCGGGAAGCAGGCCCTGTGCATCGCCACCGTGTCGGATCTGCCGCTGACGGGGGCATCCACCAGTGCCCAGGAGCGGCAGGGGAG
>NZ_FR894886.1:56782-57259 GCF_000434255.1 Ruminococcus sp. CAG:379
TTTCCCGCCATGATGGAGCTGGCGCTGGAAGCCATCATTACCGAAGGAGACTGATTCATGATCGAAACGGAAGCAAAACGTCCCCGGGTGCTGCTGGCAGCGGTGGATACGGGAGAGTATGACGCAGAGCAGTCCCTGGATGAGCTGGAGGAACTGGCGGACACTGCCGGAGCGGACACTGCCGCCCGGATCGTCCAGAAGCGTCCCGCCTTTGACAGCGCCACCTGCATCGGCCCGGGACGGCTGGAGGAAATGGCGCAGCTGTGCCAGTCCGGGGACATCGACCAGATCATTTTTGACCATGAGCTGACCGCCACCCAGATCCGGAACATTGAGGATGCCTGCGGCGTGCATACCATTGACCGTACCATGCTGATCCTGGACATTTTCGCCCAGCGTGCCACCACCCATGAGGGACGGCTCCAGGTGGAGCTTGCCCAGCAGCGGTACCGGCTGCCCCGGCTGGCAGGCATGGGT
>NZ_FR894886.1:57266-64501 GCF_000434255.1 Ruminococcus sp. CAG:379
GCTGGCAGGCATGGGTGTCCAGCTGTCCCGGCTGGGAGGCGGCATCGGCACCAGAGGCCCCGGCGAAACCAAGCTGGAAACCGACAAGCGGCATATCCGCACCCGGATCTCCAACCTGTCGGCGGAGCTGAAGGAGATCGAAAAACGCCGCACCTATGCCCGGAGCCGCCGGAAGAAGGACGGCGTACTGGTGTGCGCCATTGTGGGGTATACCAACGTGGGGAAATCCACCCTGCTGAACCTGCTGACGGATGCAGGGGTACTGGCGGAAAACAAGCTGTTCGCCACTCTGGAAACCACCTCCCGTGCCATCGAACTGCCGGACGGCAGAAGCCTGATGCTGGTGGATACGGTGGGACTGATCCGGCGGCTGCCCCACCACCTGGTGGAGGCGTTCAAATCCACCCTGGAGGAGGCTTCCAATGCGGACGTGATCCTGCATATCTGCGACGCTTCTGCGGAAAACTGCGAGGAACAGGCACAGGTCACCCTGGATCTGCTGTCGGAACTGGGCTGTGACGGGATCCCGGTGGTCACTGTGTTCAACAAGTGCGACCTGCTGCCGGAGGAACTGGCATTCGCCCCGGAAACCCGGAATGCGGTGCTGATCTCCGCCAAGGAGAACCGGGGCATGGATCAGCTGCTGGCGGCACTGGCAAAGGCGCTGCCGGATCCTGCACGGCGCATGCGGCTATTGCTCCCCTTCTCCCAGGGCAGTCTGCTGAACGAGATCCGCAGCAGCGGCAAGCTGTTCTCGGAGAAATACACCCCGGATGGGGTACTGGTGGACGCTATGGTGGATGTGCGGCTGCAAAAGGCAGCAGCGCCTTATGAAACAGAAAAAGCGTGATGCAAATGCATCACGCTTTCTTTTGTTGGAATCATTCCGCCGGGGTATCTGCCGGATCGGTGGGCTCCTCCGTGGCAGGCTCCGTGGCAACGGAGGTGCTGCCCGTATCCTTCAGCTCCACCGTCACAATAAAGGCGTCCTGATTGTTGCCGGAAATGGTATAGTCCAGATCCGCCGGCACCGGCACGGAGGTGGAGGTATTGGTCAGATCCGCCGGCACAGTGTAGACCTCATACTGCTTGCCATCCCCGGTCTGGAGCTTCAGATGCTCCCCTTCGTAGGTGTAATTGTACAGCTGCCGGATGTATTCCTCCAGGCACAGCTTCTGCTCCATCATATAGGTGGCGTGGGGAATGCCCACATACCGGTAGTGACCGGTTTCCGCCCCGATGCCGGTCTCGGATTCCTTGGATGCCTGGTACCGGGGGATAAACCCATACTCGGCACAGTGCTCGTCCACCCAGGCGTAATCCCCTTCCCCGGTGAACTCCTCGGAATACTTGCTGTAGAACAGGTTTACGTTCAGGGCAAGCCCGGTCTGATGCTCGGAATAGCCGGGCTTGGACACGTTGCCGGACGCCTGGTTCTTGTTGTACAGCTCCTGCTGCATCTCCTCCGTCCGATAGCCGGTGACCACCTGGATATTGTCCAGACCGGTGGCTGCCCGGAAATCGTTCATCAGCTTGTTCCATGCCACTACGCAGCGCTTGCGCAGCTGTAACTCAATGGAGCTGACGTAGTAGGCATCGTTCTTGTTGTCGTATATGCTGACCAGCTCATCCGTGTCCTGACCCTCGGTATACTTCACATCGTTGTTCACCAGGATCAGATCCCCCGCCTGCAAAGCGGTGTTGGCAATGTTCTCACTGCTGTAGATCACTGCGTTGGGGTCGTTGGGAGACGCTGTGGGCGTGGTGACCACCACCTGGCTGTCCCCCGCGTTCTGCCCCTTGATATCCTGAAAGGAATTGTTGATCTTGGTCAGCCCGTAGGCAGCCCCCAGCACGACTACCATGCTCAACACCAGGGTAATGAACCCCTTGGGGGACTTCCGCAGCTCCTTTGCATTTGTTCCTGTGTATGCGTCCATATTGATCGTGGCGTTGCCACTGGCTCCTTTCACGGCATGCAGCCTGTTTTGCGGGCATGTGCACATGTATCAGTTCTTATTATACCACACCAGCCGCAAAAAGGGGATAGTTTTTTGTGGAATTGTACGTTTTACACAAAAAATTATAACAGGTTCTGTGTTTTTAGATGAATTTGTATGAAATCCATTGCGTTCTGCCTATAGAAGTGCTAGAATAAAAATAGTAAGTTGCATATGTCCAAGGGCATAGGACGCAGATGGGGGGATTCATATGAAATGTCCAAACTGTGGGGATACCGTTTCGAGAAAAAGCCGGTTCTGTGTATGCTGCGGATATGATTTGTCCCGGCCGGCAGAGCAGCAGCCTGCGCCGCCCCCTGCCCCCAAGCCCCAGAAGACCGCAAAGCCCATCTCACCGGAGGATTTCTTTGCAGATCTGAACCCCAAGCGGAAGCCGGTACAGATGAACGAGGTCACCGCTGCCCAGACCCAGGCGCTGGCGCCCATCGAGCCAAACCCGGTGCATCACAACACACGGATGGGCAGTGCCCCGGCGGCAGACGGCAAACAGCTTGTCCCCAACACCAACCCCTTCGGCAGGCACCGGACGATGCAGGGGGCGGGACAGGCGGATCCGGCACAGCTGCAAGCTCATGTGCAGGGACCCAGCCGGGTGCGGATGCAGGAAGCCTCCGGCTCCGACAGCTTCAACAAGCAGCCTGCCCGGCGCAAGGCACAGGTCACCATGTCCGACGATCTGCACCCGGTGGAGGCTCTGCCCTCCCATCGGGATGAACTGGGCACAATCGACATTTCCGGCTATCAGCGAGGACGGCAAAACCACAAAATTTCGTTGGAAATACCAAGCATCGAGTCGATTTAAGGCGAATTTTTGTAGGATTCTTTGGTGCAATCGGGACGGATTTGTGCTATAATGAGGGTGTCGAATTATGAAGGGCAGATTTCCTACCCGAAAAGAAAGAAGGACTTCATCATGGCAGAAACCAACGCACCTGCACCGCAGACTCCTGCACCGCAGACTCCCCAGCCTGCCCAGAAGGTCAAGACCGCATCGGACAGTGCCCGCTCCATCCTCAAGGAATTCAAGGATTTCATTTCCCGGGGCAACGTACTGGATATGGCAGTCGGCATCATCGTCGGCGGCGCCTTCACCTCCATCGTCTCCTCCCTGGTTGACGACCTGCTGATGCCGCTGATCGGCACCCTGTTGGTGGGCATCAACTTCAAGAGCCTGGGCGTGACCATTCCCTGGGGCAATCACCCCTACCTGAACTTCGGCAGCTTCATTCAGCAAGTCATCATATTCCTGCTGACTGCGGCTTGTGTATTCACCCTGGTCAAGACCGTCAACAAGATCACCCACAAGCAGAAGGCAGCGCCCAAGCCCACCAAGGATCAGGAGCTTCTCACCGAGATCCGGGATCTGTTGAAGGCACAGGCAGAAAAATAAACCGTAAACCATCCGTCGGGGCATCCCGGCGGATCTTTTTTGCCCTTCTTCCGCCCATTTCCGGACATTTCCCGGCTGTACCAGGGGGTTTCTGTCATAATCCAATGTGAAATTACATCAAGTATTATCCCCTTTCAACAGCCGGAATGGGGCATACCTGCGTGGTTTTCCAACTTTTCAACGAAGTTTTCCACACGCAGAACCGGGCTTTTCCACTGTTTCCACAGAGTTTTCCACAGACCATCCGGGACAAATTTATTACCTGCCGTATATGGCGGCGTCCCCCTGTCCATACTTTCACCAAACAACCAGGCAGGAGGAATGTTGCATGCTCAAGGGTGTCAACCGAAAAGTGGTGGAGATCCACAACCCGGAAAGCCTTTATTTTGAAAAAGCCGTTTTTTATCTTAAGCCCAATCTGACCCAGGTGCCCATGGCGCTGCTCACCGCCGAGGCACGCCATTGTCTGCATCCGGCTGCCTCCCCCGGGGCGCACCGCTCTCCGGCACGCAGGGCGGTGCTGTGGCTGCTGCTGTTGGCAGGGGCAGGGGCGGCTGGCTTCCTGCTCCGGGGCTTGTTCTGACCAAAAACCCCCAGTCTGTACAGACCGGGGGCTGCTTTTATATGGCAATATCGTTCAGGACGCATGGCTCTCCCTTGGCTCGCCCCGAACGCACTTGCGCCGGAGCTTTTCCGAATACATCCGGTCGTCCGCCAGCTTCATGAGCTGATCCAGATCCAGTTCCTGGGTGTTGGATTCCAGCACCGTGCCGCAGCTTGCGCCGAACTGGTAAGGACGCAGCTTCTGCTGATTCAGACTGTGGAGCCGATTGGCGAGCCGCTGTGCAAAGGTGCGACAGCCGTCCTCCTCCGGATCCTCCGTAATGATGGCAGCCAGGTATTCGTCCCCGCCGAACCGGGCGCAAAAGCCGTTTTTCCCGGCGCAGCTGACAATGGCATCCGCCACGGTCTTGATGGCGAAATCCCCTTCCTGGTGACCGAAGGTGTCGTTGATGTACTTCAGGCTGTCCATATCCACGGACGCCACATACACCCAGCTTTCCCGATCCCCGCAGGCGGCACGGCGACGATCCATCTCCTGGAAGAAGCCACGCCGATTCAGAAGCCCGGTCATGGAATCGTGTATATACATGTTGGCAAGCTCCTGGTTGGTTTCCGTCAGGATCCGGTTCATACACCGGAGGATGGACTGATTGCGGATGGTACTGAGGATCTGATCCAGTCCCATCACAAAGGTGTACAGATAATTATGCTGCAAATTGTGGGGGTCATACACTGTGACCAGATAGCCGAACACGTCGTTCTGGTCATGCAGCGGTACAAACAGCACCGGTGCCTGGAAGAAATACGCCCGTTCCGGATCCGCCAGCTGCTGCCGGAAGGGATACCGGGTCATGGGCGTGGTGTACTCCGTGCTGTCCCGCTGTGCCAGTACAAACATATCGTCCTTCTGGCAGTCCGGGGGCACCGCCACGTCACAGTCACGCAGGTACCCCCCATTCAGGCACAGCTGCATGTAAGCCGTGGACATGTTCAGAAAATACTCTCCCAACCGTTCTGCGGTCTCCATCAGGGTGCTGCCGTCCGTCAGTGTACCGATCATGCTGAAGATCCGGAATTCAAACTCTCTGGTTTCCTCCATTTGCCCATAGATCTGCATGAGCATATGACTGCTGTTGTGAAAATTCATTTTCTGGCAACCGCAGGACTCGGAAAAGCGCACCTGGTTATGGACATAATAATCCTGGGACGGCAGCTGCTCCCCTGCAATGAGCTTTGCGGCAATCTCCATCGTCAGCCAGCTGCAATGGGGCTGATCCTGGGCGCCAGTGGTAAGCCGGGGAGAATGGTACTGCTCCTTGGCGATGCCGTCAAAGCCGGTGACGATCACGTCCTCCGGCACCCGGATGTTGTTCTGGTACATGATCTCGCACACTGCCATTGCCATGGTGTCGTTGGCGCAGATGATCGCCTCCGGCAGACCCTGCTCCAGCAGTTCCCTGGCGGCAACATAGGCAGGCCACTCCCAGAAATCCCCGTACTTCAGCAGCGTGGGGTCAAAGGGGATGCCGAACTCCTCCAGAGCATCCTTGTACACCTGGATCCGGGCTTCGGAAAAGGGATTCCCCTTGAATCCGGCAACAAACGCCACCCGGCGACAGTGATGCACCTGGAACACATGGCGCACCACCTGGGAAAAGGGCTTTTCGTATTCATACAGCACGTTGTAGCAGCCGGGAATCTGTTGGTCGATGCTGATGACCGGCACCTTTGCCTGCTTGGCACGGTCAATCAGCTCAAGCACTGTTCGCTCATCCAGAATGGTCTGGGGCAGAACGATCAGCACCGACAGCAGCTCCATCTGCAGCACATTCAGAACGCTCTTTTCCCCTTCATCCCGTTTCCGGCGAAAAAACAAATCGTTATACATATTATATATCTGTACCCGGAAGCCCCGGTCATGAGCCTCCTGGCAAATCCGCTGCATCAGATCCGAACGGGTCGCATCCTGGATCTTTGCGAGACAGATCCCCACCATCGGCTTTTGGTTTTCTCTCATCTTCGCTCCTCCCGCAGGCTTCTGCACCCCGCAAAAGCCCCTCCCAGTTGCTGTGCAATTCTTCCCGGACTGCTGCAAAGCCGGATGCGTCCCGACTCCGCATTTGACTCTCTGTATTATCAGTATAGCATCACACCCCCCATTTTGCAAGAGTTTCTGTAAACTTTCGCCGAAAATTCAGGAAAAATTAAAAAAAGAGCGGCAAAATATCGCCGCTCAGTATAATTATTATGCTTCTGTACGAAGTCCATGCACCAGCAATCCCACCGGGCAGTGGTCGCTTCCCAGCACGTCCTTGTAGATCAGGCTGTCCTGCACCAGAGGAGCGATCCGGTTGGATACGATGAAATAGTCGATGCGCCACCCGGCGTTCTTCTCCCGGGCGTGGAACATGTAGGACCACCAGGTGTATGCCCCGGCAGTGTCCGGATACAGCAGCCGGAAGGTATCCGTAAAACCGCTGTCCAGCAGGGTGGAGAGCCGCCCCCGCTCCTCGTCCGTAAAGCCGGCATTCCGCCGGTTGGACTTGGGATTTTTCAAATCGATCTCCCGGTGCGCCACGTTCAGATCACCGCAGTAGATCACCGGTTTCCTGGCGTCCAGCCCCAACAGGTGCTGCCGCAGGGCATCCTCCCACTCCATCCGGTAGTCCAGCCGCAGCAGCTCCCGCTTGGAGTTGGGCACATAGGCATTCACCAGGTAAAAATCCGGATACTCCAGCGTCAGCACCCGCCCCTCTCCGTTATGCTCCGGAAGCCCGAAGTCCCGCTGCACGGACAGGGGGATGTGCTTGGTGAATACCGCCGTGCCGGAATAGCCCTTTTTGTCCGCATAATGCCAGTATTGATTGTAGCCGGGCAGCTCCAGCTGAATCTGCCCCTCCTGAAGCTTGGTTTCCTGGATGCAGAAAAAGTCCGCATCCTCCTGGGCAAAAAATGCCTCAAAGCCCTTTTCCCGGCATGCCCGCAAGCCGTTTACGTTCCATGAGATCAGTTTCATTCCGTCCTCCTGTCAGTGCTGCTCCAGCAGCTCCAATGCATTCTCCCAGTCGATCCGGCTCCGCTGCGCCGGGGTCAGGGCAAAGTCGTCCATGATCCGGTGGATCCTCACCGGGCTGTCCCAGGGGCAGTCACTGGCAAAGAGGATCCGCTCCGCCCCATGTCGCTGCACGATCCGCTCAAACTGACCTGGGTCAATAGAATGGCTGGCAAACGCCGTATCCAGATACACATTCTTCCTGCCC
>NZ_FR894886.1:64509-66884 GCF_000434255.1 Ruminococcus sp. CAG:379
CATTCTTCCTGCCCACCAGCAGCCGCTCCGCTTCATCCCACTGCAGCACGCCTCCCAGATGGGCGGCGATCAGGGTCAGCTCCGGCACCGCTTCAGCAATTCGTGCCAGTGCCTCCGGAGAAGCATGCCGCACCTGGGGAGAAACCGGGTCGAACCCGGCATGAAACAGCACCGGCAGCCCCAGCTGGGCGCACCGCCGATAAATGGGCAGCATCCTTGGCTCATCCGCAAAAAAGCCCTGGTAATCCGGGTGCAGCTTGATGCCGTGAAGCCCCAGCTGCCGGATCCGCTCCAACTCCTCCAGCACATCCGGCGCATCCGGATGCACACTGCCGTAGCAGTACAGGATATCGTCCTGCTGCTGCGCCGCCCAGTCGTTGATGATGGTCTGCTGGGTGGGCTTGGTGGCGATGGGCAGAACCACGCCCTTATCCACGCCCCATTCCCGTAGCCGCCGGCGCAGCCCCTCCGCCGTACCGTCCGTTTCCGGGATCAGATCCGCCTTTCCGGCGATCTGCCCGATGGCTCGGGCGGCGATCTTCTCGGCAAAGGCGTGTACATGGAAATCGACCAGCATGAAAAAGCCTCCTCATAGCCTAAAAAAGCGGAACGCTTGCCGCATTCCGCTTTGTGTCCTGTGGATCACCCGGCGATATGCTGAATATCCTCCGGCTTGATCTCGAAATCAATGGTATCATTGGAGTAGTACTTGTAGGGGGTGTAGATCAGCTTCAGATCCTTCCGCTCGGAGGGAACCTCCAGCGCTACCACGAAGGAAATCTTCTCCCCTGCTGCCACCTGCTGGTGAACCAGCTTTCTGCCGGTGTTTGCGTAATATTTGGTTGCCTGGGAGTTTGCCAGTGCGGAATGTCCCACATCGGTGACAGTACCGTCCACATCCGTGGAGAAATGGGTCAGATAACTGAGATCCAGCACCTTGCCGGAATTGTTGGTTAAATTCATCTCCACAAACAGGATCTCCGTTTTGTTTTCGTTTTTGTTGGTAAACTTGTCCAGTGCCTTGACAGCCTCCACCTCAACCTGGAGCTTTTCCTGCTTCTCGGTGTTGTTGTATTCAGCCGGCTTGCCCACCTGGGCATCAACCACCGCACCCTTGACGGATTCGGAGATCCGATCCTCCGGCGCCGGAACAGGAACCACATACTCGGTGCTCTCCGGCACGGTATTGCTGCTGCTGTCGTTGTTGCAGCCTGCTGCCAGGGGGGATAGCATACACAAAGCAGCCAGCGTGATGGCTGCGCCTTTACGGAACTGGAACATAAGAGTTTCCTCCTTATATGTTATACATCATATTTCAGAATATACGCACAAAGCCGTCAGACAGACCTTGTGCAAGGTTGCACAAATTATTATATCACAAAAGCCTCCGCTTTGCAAGTCCTTTTTCGGAGATCCTGCATAAGGATGCCCAAAACGACAAACAGCGTCTGCGGAAAGCATAGCCTCCTGCAAACGCTGTCCTCCAAGGGGACGATCAGCCTGCGCTCGGAGCGGATACCGGGCAGACACCGGCGCAAGCGCCGCACTCGATGCAGGTATCAGCGTCAATCACATACTTGCTGTCGCCAGCGGAAATTGCGCTTACGGGACATTCGCTCTCGCAAGCACCGCACATGATGCAATCATCAGAAATTACGTATGCCATTCTAAATACACCTCCATTACATATTCAGCGCCGGGATCCTCCGGCACCGCTACCTATATTGTAACACATTTTTCGCAAAAAGCAAGTGTTTTTTTCAGGCAGGCGGACATTGCCTCAATCCTCCTGGACGCCGCCGCAGCTAAGCCCCAGCAGCATCCAGAAAACCGGAGTCACCGGCAGGGCGGAAATGTCGCACACCGCCGTCAGCAGATAGCCCCCTGCCCCCAGCAGCACCGCCAGTCCCAGGGGTGCCTTCCCCTTCCGGTATGCCTTTGCACCCCGGAGCAAGGACACTGCCGCCAGCGCCAGATACAACAGCAGTGCCGGGATCCCCCGGGTGGCTGCCTGGTACAGATAGTCGTTGTAGGGATCGTCCACAATGTTCAGATTCTGGATGATGGTATAGCTGGAGCGCAACTGGGCATAAATGTAATTATCCGCACCGGTACCCAGCAGGGGATACTTGGCAATAGTCTGGGCCGCCTGCTTCCACATATAGGGATAGATGCTCAAAGGCTGCTCCAGGTCGAACTTCCCCTGGGCATCCTGCCGGGAGTACTGACCGCACACATCGTTCCGGTACGCCCCATCCAGGAACACAATGGAACCGTCCTGCAAATGATAGCCGGCGGACAGGGGGGTATCCGCATCAGAGGACAGGAACTTGCTGCCGTTGAGCAAAGGCGCAGCACAGGCTGTGCCGAAGCCG
>NZ_FR894886.1:66913-77684 GCF_000434255.1 Ruminococcus sp. CAG:379
GAAGCCGATGCCGGCACACAGCACCATTGCCGCCAGGGGCTTGACCGGCTTGCATGCCCCCTTCCGCAGCCCCAGCACCAAGCCGGTCACCAGCACTGCGCCCAGTCCCACCAGTCCTGCCAGGCATTGGGTTCGGGGCAGGAAGAACAGGAACACCGCCGCCGCAATGGTGTAATAGAGCCGGCACTTCTTCTCCCGGCTGTACAGTGCCATGCACACCGCCAGCATCCCCAGCATGGTCAGCAGCATGGCGAACGCCGCCGGGTTGGAGGACAGACCGCTGGGCAGGTACACATCCACCAGCAGCCGGGGGAACATATGGTCATAGCTGGAGGGCAGCCGGATGGGCAGGATCTGGAACAGGGCAAACAGGCACTGTGCCAGTCCGTATCCGGTGATCCAGAGCCCCAGCTTTTCTGCCTCTTTTCGGTGCAGCTGGGAGCAGATCACGAAGAACGCACCGTAGAACAGCAGTGCCAGCACGCCCCGTCCCCGCCCCTCCATGCCGATGAGGGCAACGGTGGTGTCGAAGGACAGCAGGGCGGAAATATACCCCAGGATCAGAATGCCGCACAGGAGTGCTGCCGGCAGTGCCGCCCGTTTCGGGTCAAACTGCTTCTTGATGAGGGCGATGAAGGCAAAGATCAGGGCAAGCACGCCTCCCACCGCAAACATGGAGGACACGCTCCGCAAAATCAGCACCAGATAGGCAAGCACGCCCCTGGTGCCCCCGTCGCTGATGGCGTCGGACAGGCTGCCGTATACGTCCTGGGTCAGCTCCGTCAGCAGCATACTGCCGGTCAGCAGGATCATTGCCAGCATGCACACCCGGCAGGAAAGCTGCCGCAGCCGCTCCGGCTTCAGATTTACAATAAAGTTGGAACGCTCCGAACTGTGAAACAAGGTTTTCGCCATAAACATGCTCCTTTACAGAAAACCCCCACGCATTGCTGCGCAGGGGTTGGTATGCGTTATTTTGCGTATTCGACTGCCCGACTTTCCCGGATAATGTTGACCTTGATCTGACCCGGGTATTCCATTTCGTCCTCGATCTGCTTGGCGATCTGCCGTGCCACCAGAACCATCTTCTCGTCGTTGATGACCTCCGGCTGTACCATGATCCGGATCTCTCTGCCCGCCTGGACAGCGTAGCTTTTCTCCACGCCCTCGTAGCTCTGACAGATTTCCTCCAGCTTCTGGAGCCGCTTGATGTAGTTCTCGTAGTTTTCGCTTCTTGCCGCAGGCCGTGCCGCAGAAATGGCGTCCGCCGCCTGTACGATGCAGGCAATGACGGTTCTGGGCTCTACGTCGTTGTGATGGGCCTCGATGGCGTGGATAACCTCCGGACTTTCCTTATACCGGCGGCATACATCCACACCGATCTGCACATGGGAGCCTTCGATCTCGGAGGTCAGCGCCTTGCCGATATCGTGGAGCAGTCCCGCACGCCGTGCCAGGGTAGCGTCCACACCCAGCTCGGAGGCAAGGATGCCGGACAGCTGCGCCACCTCGATGCTGTGGTTCAGCACATTCTGCCGGTAGCTGGTTCTGTACCGGAGTCTGCCGATGAGCTTTACCAGCTCGCTGTTCAGCCCGTGTACATTGGTTTCCAGGATGGCACGCTCGCCCTCCTGCTTGATCTTGTATTCCACCTCACGCCGTGCCTTATCCACCATTTCCTCGATGCGGGTGGGATGGATCCGACCGTCGCTGATGAGCTTCTCCAGAGCGATCCGGGCAACCTCCCGGCGCACATGGTCAAAGCAGGACAGGGTGATAGCCTCCGGGGTGTCATCAATGATGAGATCTACTCCGGTGAGGGTTTCCAGCGTCCGGATGTTCCTGCCCTCCCGTCCGATGATGCGTCCCTTCATTTCGTCATTGGGCAGTGCCACCACGGAAACCGCCGCTTCGGACACCTGCTCCGCCGCACATTTTGCAATGGCAAGGGCAATGTAGTTCCGTGCCTTCTCGTCGCACTCGTCCTTGATCTGCTGTTCGTAGCTGGTGACCTTCAGCGCCTTTTCGTGCACCAGGTCATCCTCCAGCATATTGAGCATGTATTCCTTTGCCTGTTCCCGGGTCAGCTCGGAAATGCGCTCCAGCATATCCATTTCACTTTTCTTGAGGGTCTCCGCCTCCTTGAGCCGATCCTCCGCCGCCCGGATCTTGTTCTGGAGCTGTTCTTCCTTCCGCTCCAGGTTGTCGTTCTTCCGGTCGAGATTTTCTTCCTTTTGCTGGATGCGACGCTCCTGCCGGGAGATCTCTCCCCGGCGATCCTTGATCTCCCGCTCCGCCTCCGAGCGCAGCTTGTAGATCTCGTCCTTCGCTTCCACCAACGCCGCCTTTTTCCGGCTGTCCGCATCCTTTCCTGCGTCCTCCAGAATGCGCTCCGCTTCCTTCTCCGCAGAGCCGATCACGCTTTCCGCCTCACGCCGGCGGTATGCGATGCCCTGCTTGAAGAAAATGAACCCGGAAATCGCTGCACCGACGATCAGCGCTGCCACGCCGGTCAGCACTGTGATCATGGTTTCATCCACGTTGTACCGTCCTCCTTCATTCAGTCTGATTCTGACTATCACTTCACTAAGGCGGACAATGTCACCGTATTTTTATTCATTTGTGTATACTGCGCCCGTGCGCACAAAGAGAACATCTGTTCTCTGATTCAGAATTGGGGGCTGATTCGCCGTTGATTCCACATTTATACTGACCGGCAGAGCCGGCACAAATAAAAGTACAGCCACATAGCCTGTGCCGTAGCTTACGGGATGGGGCGCATCCCGGAAAAGTCATTTGCAAATATATCCTATCAAACCGGTCTGGGATCATGCCGCCGGCTCATAGATTGCAACATTATTATTTTATAACTTTTCAACCTGCTTGTCAAGGGCAATCCCCCACAAAGAGCCCTCCCGGCACAGGAGTGAACGGATTTCAGCATTTTATACAATCCCCCGGCGCATTTTCAGAGGATTCCCCCTTGTTTTTGTGCAGTGTGCCAAAAAGCCCCTCTGCCGCCCGGATGCTCCCTGCCGGAGGACAAAATTTTTTCGCCCAGATGATTGACAAATCCGGCGGCTTGTGCTAGTATAATCTTGTATAAAACAATATCGTGGAAAACCATGACGGAGGATGGCAGATCCCGCCGTGCGCCATACAGAGAGCACCGTCCCGGCTGCAAGCGGTGCTGACGCCGAGATTCTGCATACCGCCTCTACCAGTGTGCCTAATCGGCAACGGGCGCTCCCGTTACAGAGCATCCAAAGGCAGTCTATGACTGTGAACCAGGGTGGAACCGCGACCTGTCGCCCCTTATGCAACCGCATAGGGGGCGTTTTTGTTTGAGAGGGGGTGATCCGCACGCTGTTCCGTGACAGAAGCCTGTCCCCGTGCGGTATGACCGCCCGGACAGACGCAATCCGATAACATCATCAACTGAAAGGAAGTATTTTGCTATGATCGAACTGACACTGAAGGACGGCAGTATCCGCCAGGCTGAGGCTGGTCAATCCGCCGCCGAGGTCATCAAGGGCATCGGCATGGGTCTGTACAAGGCTGCATGCTGCGTCAAAATCAACGGGGAGGTCAAGGATCTGCGGGCAGTGCTCACCGGGAACTGCTCCTTTGAGGTCATGACCTTTGACTCCATCGAGGGTAAGAAGGCATTCTGGCACACCGCCTCCCACATTCTGGCACAAGCCGTAAAGCGGCTGTACCCGGAAGCAAAGCTTGCCATCGGCCCCGCCATCGACAACGGATTCTACTACGACTTTGACGTGGAGAAGCCCTTTACCGCCGATGAACTGGTGAAGATCGAAGCGGAAATGAAGAAAATCGTCAAGGAGGGCATCCCCCTGGAGCAGTTTGAGCTGCCCCCGACAGAGGCGCTCAAGAAGCTGGAAGAAATGGGTGAGCCTTATAAGGTAGAGCTGTGCAGCGAGCATGCAGGCAAGGGAGAGCCCATCTCCTTCTACAAGCAGGGGGATTTCACCGACCTGTGCGCAGGGCCTCATCTGATGACCACCGCTCCGGTGAAGGCGTTCAAGCTGCTGTCCTGCACCGGCGCATACTGGAGAGGCTCCGAAAAGAACAAGATGCTGTCCCGGATCTACGGTACCGCATACCCCAAGGCTGCGGAACTGGAGGCATACCTCAAGCAGCTGGAAGAAGCCAGGCTGCGGGATCACAACAAGCTGGGCAGAGAGCTGGAGCTGTTCACCACCGTGGACTGCATCGGTCAGGGCCTGCCCATCATGCTGCCCAAGGGCGCAAGAGTCATCCAGCTGCTGCAGCGCTTTGTAGAGGATGAGGAGCAGCGCCGGGGCTACCTGCTGACCAAGACCCCTCTGATGGCAAAGAGCGACCTGTACAAAATCTCCGGCCACTGGGATCACTACAAGGAAGGCATGTTCGTACTGGGGGACGAGGAGAAGGACAAGGAGGTATTTGCCCTGCGTCCCATGACCTGTCCCTTCCAGTACCAGGTATTCCTGAACCGTCCCCGTTCCTACCGGGATCTGCCCATGCGGTTGGGCGAGACCTCTACCCTGTTCCGGAACGAGGACAGCGGCGAGATGCACGGTCTGATCCGGGTACGGCAGTTTACCATTTCCGAGGGACATCTGATCCTTCGTCCGGAGCAGCTGGAGGATGAGTTCCGGGGCTGTCTGGAGCTTGCCAACTACATGCTCACCACCCTGGGGCTGGCGGATGATGTGACCTACCGGTTCTCCCAGTGGGATCCCAACAACACGGAAAAGTATATCGGCACCCCGGAGCAGTGGGACGAGGCACAGGGCGCTATGAAGAAGATCCTGGATCACCTGGGCATCCACTACACCATCGGCATTGACGAGGCTGCCTTCTACGGGCCCAAGCTGGATATCCAGATCAAGAACGTACACGGCAAGGAGGACACCCTCATCACCATCCAGATCGACCAGATGCTGGCGCAGCTGTTCGGCATGGAATACACCGACGTGGACGGCACCAAGCGCCGCCCCTACATCATTCACCGGACATCTCTGGGCTGCTATGAGCGTACCCTTGCCCTGCTGATCGAGAAGTACGCCGGAGCATTCCCCCTGTGGCTGGCACCGGAACAGGTCAAGCTGATCCCCATTGCAGACCGGCACATGGACTACACCCTGGAGCTGGCAAGAAAGCTGGAGGCTGCGGGCATGCGCATCACCGTGGACGACCGGGCAGAGAAGGTGGGCTACAAGATCCGGCAGGCAGTGCTGGAGAAGGTGCCCTACATGCTCACCATCGGAGACAACGAGGTGGAGAGCAAGACCGTATCCGTCCGCTCCCGCCGGGACGGGGATCTGGGCAGCATGACCCAGGACGCCCTGCTGGCAAAGCTGGTGGAAGAGGTTTCCACCAAGAAAATCTGAGGCGCTATCATAAAACAAACCCGTCCGGGCATACCGGGCGGGTTTTTTCTGTCCTCCATCCAAAACAGGGGCATCCTCCCGGATGCCCCACTTGATTATTCTGATTTTTCCTGGTTCTTCAGATCCTGGGGGCGCTGCCGCACCTTGATGTGTACCTCACGCAGCTGCTGCTCCGTAACCTGGGTGGGGGCACCCAGCAGCAGATCCTGGGCGTTGGAGTTCAGCGGGAAGGCAATGACCTCCCGGATGCTCTCCTCGTCCAGCAGCAGCATGATCATCCGGTCAATGCCGAACGCCATACCTGCATGGGGGGGCGCACCAAACTTGAATGCACTGTACAAAGCGCCGAACTTGGCTGCCACATCCTCCTCCGTGTAGCCGGCAATCTCAAACGCCTTCACCATCACCTCCGGGTCATGGTTCCGGACTGCGCCGGACGCCAGCTCCACGCCGTTGCACACCACATCATACTGATATGCCAGCACATCGCAGGGGTTCTTGGTGTTCAGAGCCTCCAGCTCACCCTGGGGCATGGAGAAGGGGTTGTGGGTGAAGATGGGCTTGCCGGTTTCCTCGTCCTCCTCGTACATGGGAAAGTCCACGATCCAGCAGATCTCGAACCGGTCGTTGTCGATCAGACCCATCCGGTTTGCAACCTCCGTGCGGATCTGTCCGGCAAACTTCTCCGCATTTTTCTTGCTGTCCGCAATAAAGTACAGCACATCCCCGGGCTCCAGCTCTGCACGGCGCTTGATCTCCTCCCGGGAGGCGTCCGTCAGGAACTTGTCGATGGGGCCCAGGAAGGACATGTTCTCGTCCACCTTCACATAGCCCAGTCCCTTCATGCCGATGGACAGGGCGTACTCCTCCATGCTCTTGAAGAAGGTCTTGGACTTTTCACCCATCTTAGGCACCCGGATGCCCCGGACGGTCTTGTTGGAGAAGGGCTTGAAGTCGCTGTCCACGAACTGATCGGACAGGTCGATGATGAACAGCGGATTCCGCAGATCCGGCTTGTCGGAGCCGTACTTCAGCATGGCATCCGCATAGGTGATCCGGGGGAAGGGACCCTTGGTGAAGGGCTTGTTGCTGAATTTCTCGATGATGGCGGGGAAAACCTCCTCCGCAACGGCAAATACTTCCTCCTGGGTGGCAAAGGACATTTCCAGGTCAAGCTGGTAGAACTCGCCGGGGGTACGATCCGCTCTTGCGTCCTCGTCCCGGAAGCAGGGAGCAAGCTGGAAGTATTTATCAAAGCCGGACACCATGTACAACTGCTTGAAGATCTGGGGTGCCTGGGGCAGGGCATAGAACTTGCCGTGATGCTTCCGGCTGGGGATCAGGTAGTCCCGCGCCCCCTCCGGGGAGGAGGTGGAAAGGATGGGGGTCTGAAGCTCCAGAAAGCCCAGACTGGTCATCTTCTCCCGCATAAAGGACATAATGTTGGAACGGAATACGATGTTCTGATGCACCCGGTGGTTCCGCATATCCAAAAACCGGTACCGCAGCCGAATATCCTCGCCGGATTCCCGGGAGGAGGGCACCTCAAAGGGCAGGGGCACCGTAACCTTCCCCAGGATCTCCAGGGTCTGTGCCACGATCTCCACCGTACCGGTTGCGATCTTGTCATTGTAGGTGGACGCATCCCGCTTGACCACCTGTCCGCTGACGGAAACGGCGCTTTCCTTGTTCACGCCCTCCAGCAGACCCTCGTTCTGCTGCATGGTGATCTGCACAATGCCGTAGTGATCCCGCAGGTCGATGAACTTGATGCCCCCGTGATCCCGGATGTTCTCCACCCAGCCGGATACCCGGACGGTCTTGCCGATCTCCCCTTCGCCGATCATGCTGGTGAGATGATCCCGATAACGATTTGCTAAAAACATCTTCTCAATACCTTTCCTTCCCTATCAGCCTTTCAGCTTCTTTTCCAACAGCTCTTTGATGGCCTTGGGTGTGGCAGAGCCCTTCAGCGCTCTGTTTGCCTGTCCCATCAAAAATCCGAATACCTTCTGTTCCCCGTTCCGGTACTGCTCCACCGGTCCCGGATTGTCCGCCAGCAGCTTGTCGATGACGGATTCCGCCAGCCCCAGATCCTCCCGGATCCACAGATTCTCCTCCTCGGCGATCTGATCCGCCGTCTTGCCGGTTTCCAGCATACTCCGGAGGATATCCTTCATATTGCTCTTGTTGATCTTGTCGGTTTCCCCAAGCTCCACCAGCCGTGCCAGCGCAGGCCCGTCAAAGGGCAGGGTTCCCATATCCGCTTCTCCCAGATTGATCCGGCGCATCAGCTCCACCAGAATGAAGGAAGCGATGGCTTTGGGGTTGGGATAGCTTGCGGCGGCCGCATCGAAAAAGTCGCTGATGCGCTTGTCGCCGAGCAGGGTCTCCGCCTCGTTCTTGGCGATGCCCCACTCCAGGTACCGGGCAAGCCGCTGCTCCGGCATTTCCGGCAGGCTTGCCCGGATCTCCTCCAGCTCCTGCTCGGTAAAGATGATGGGGGGAATGTCCGGATCCGGGAAGTACCGGTAATCGTGCGCATCCTCCTTGGAACGCATGGCAGTGGTTTCCCCGGTGCTGTCGCTGAACCGGCGGGTTTCCTGATGCACCCTGCCGCCGGATTCCAGGATCTCCGTCTGCCGGTAGATCTCGTAATCAATGGCTCTGCCGATTGCCTTCACAGAGTTCAGATTCTTGATCTCCGCCCGGGTACCCAGGGGCGCACCCGGCTCTGCCAGGGAAATGTTCACATCGCACCGGAGGGAGCCCTGCTCCATCTTGCCGTCGCATACGCCGGCGTACTGGAGTAGCTGCCGGATCTTTTCCACAAAGGCGGTTACGTCCTCTGCGCTGTGGAAATCCGGCTCGGTGACGATCTCAATCAGCGGGATGCCGCACCGGTTATAATCCGCCAGGCTCACATGGGCAGCTTCATCGTGCACCAGCTTGCCGGCGTCCTCCTCCAGGTGGATCCGGTTGATGCGGATCACCTTGTCCTCCCCGTTCACCCGGATGTCCACATGGCCGTTCAGACACACGGGACGTGGCATCTGGGAAATCTGGTACGCCTTGGGCAGATCCGGGTAGAAATAGTTCTTCCGGTCCCACTTGGTGAACCGGGAAATGTCGCAGTTCATGGTATAGCCTGCCTTGACGATGTATTCCACCGCCTTCCGGTTCAGAATGGGCAGGGTGCCGGGCAGTCCGGAGCATACCGGACAGCAGCGGGAATTGGGCTCGCCGCCGAATTCCGCAGAACAGGTGCAGAACACCTTGGATTTGGTCAGAAGCTCGGCGTGGATCTCCAGGCCGATGGTGGGGTACAATCTCATTTTGCCGCTCCTCCCTCCGGCTTTGCCGGGATCACAGTAAAGCCCTGCTCGAATGCGTCAGCCGCCTGGATAATAGTAGCCTCGTCAAAGCGTCTGCCGATCAAAGACATGCCGATGGGCATCCCTGTCCTGCTATAACCGCAGGTGGTGCTGATGGCAGGCAGGCAGGCAATATTCACCGTCACCGTGCAGATATCTCCGGTGTACATCTTCACCGGATCATGCTCCTGCTTGCCGATGGGGTATGCCACCGTAGGTGCCGTGGGGGTGAGAATGATATCGGCGGTCTGGAAGATCCGGTCATATTCCTTGATGAAATCCTGCTTGAGGGCAAGGGCTTTCCGGTAGTAAGCGTCGTAATAGCCGCTGGACAGGGCATAGTTCCCCAGCAGGATCCGGCGCTTGACCTCGTCCCCGAAGCCTCTGCTCCGGCTGTCCCGGATCATTTTATCAAAGCTGTTTCCCTCGCCCCGGAGGCCGTATTTGATGCCGTCAAACCGGGCAAGGTTGGATGCCGCCTCCGCAGAGGCGATCAGGTAGTATGCGGCAACCGCATACTTGAGGGTGGAAATGGAACAATCCACCAGTTCCGCCCCCATGGACTGATATGCCCTGGCAGCAGCCAGAACCGCTTCCTTGACCTCATCGTCCACAGCGTCCCCGAAAAATTCCTTGGGCAGGGCGATTTTCAGCCCCTTCAGAGACTTGCCGACCTTTTCGTTGAAATCCGGCACCGACTGGGGCGCAGAGGTGGCATCGTGGGGATCCTGTCCCGCAATGGCGGACAGCACCGTGCCGCAGTCCCGGGCGCACCGGGCGATGGGGCCGATCTGATCCAGCGAGCTGGCGAATGCCACCAGACCATACCGGGACACTCTGCCGTAGGTGGGCTTTAAGCCGGTGACGCCGCAGAAGGATGCAGGCTGCCGGATGGATCCACCCGTATCCGAACCCAAAGCAGCGGCGCACAGCCCTGCGCTGACCGCTGCCGCACTGCCGCCGGAGGAGCCTCCGGGCACACAGCTAGTGTCATAGGGGTTCCGGGTCTTGGCAAAGGCGCTGGTCTGGTTGGAGCTGCCCATGGCAAACTCGTCCATGCTTGCCTTGCCCAGCATGATATAATTCTGCGCCTTCAGCTTTTCCACAACCGTTGCGTCATAGGGGGGCACGAAATCCTCCAGCATCCGGGAGGAACAGGTGGTGCGTACCCCGTCGGTGCAAAGATTGTCCTTCATAGCCATGGGGATGCCCGTCAAGGGCGCAGCGTTGCCTGCATCGATCCGGGCCTGCGCCTGTTCCGCCTGGGCGTGTGCCTCCTCCGGGGTCACGGTGATATAGGACAGCAGACTGCCATCCACTGCACGGATCCGCTCCAGATACGCATCCGTCAGTTCAGCAGCGCTGATGCTTTTGCTGTCCAGAAGCTGCCGCAACTGGGTCAGCGTGGTGTTCTGTAAATCCATCTTTCCAATCCCTTTCCGGTGTTATTCCATCATTTTCGGCACTACATAGCAGTCATCCCGGGGCTGGGTATTCTGCTGAAGCCGGGCGGTATCGTAGGAGGGCTGTGCCACATCCTCCCGCAGTGCCTCATAGGGGATCTCGTTGTGATCCTGGGTATCGTCGTAGGTCACGTCATATTCCTTGATCTGATCCATCAGCGCAATGATATCGTCCATCTGGGCGATCACCGCATCCTGCTGTTCCTCTGTGAAATCGAGCTTGGAAAGCTCACACAGATGGGCAAGCGTTGTTTTATCCATAAAGCCGTTCCTTTCCCCGGCAGCATCCGGTCTGCCGTGCCTGTCAAAGGCATCATATTCTGTATTATTATACTACAAAACCCGGCGTATTGCAAGGGGTTTTGGGGCAGCAGGACGGGTTTCTTTTGTGCCGGGGATGCGCAGCAGGAGTTTATTGAAGTGACCATTTGGTTGCGGCTTGTCTTTGATGCTCTGCGTGCGCCACCCACGCAAAAGCGTTCTACCAATGTCTTGGGAAAATTTGTGCTGCTCTATTTGTTTAACCGGATGGGTC
>NZ_FR894887.1:0-595 GCF_000434255.1 Ruminococcus sp. CAG:379
CCCTCACGAGGTTCTCTCGCAACCGCCCCCATTGCCTGCGACGGCTTCACGGTCGAAATGCCGCTTATCACGCTCGGACTGTGGCTGGACGGGAGTATCGTTAGCCCTATTGCCGGTCGTCGCCGGGGCGGGAGCCACCCGCCCGTGATAGCCGACTGTATATCGCTCCCCGCAATGCGGATTGTGGCGCAGCCGCTAATGTGGCTCATGCTTTCGCAATGGCAATAGGAATGTGCTTGATGAATGGGTATTCGGTTGTCAAGGATCACACCCGTTTGCCGAAAAGGAAAACAGGCAGAGAGTTTTCGTACCTCTCCACCTGTTTCCTCACTTAAAGGCTATTTGTGTAGTCTTAACTCAAAAATTTTTGAAAAACTTTTTGAGCTTTTCCACGGCGATGTCTACACTGAATTTCACTGCCCGTTTGGTGCATCCCTCCATTTCTGCAATCTGCTCATAGGTCAAGCCTTGAAAATAGTAGAGGATCAACCTCCGCTTTTGTATTTCGGGCAGTTCAGAGATCGCCCTATGTAACTGCGCATATTCCATGCTTTGCAAAGCGCTTTCTTCGACCGTCGCCGGGCGATGCACGGCT
>NZ_FR894888.1:0-3068 GCF_000434255.1 Ruminococcus sp. CAG:379
ATCCTGTGCAACATAACGGGACAGCAGGACGATATCATTGATCTCAATCTTGCCGTTGCAGTCTACGTCACCGTAGAGTGCTGTGCCGGTAGAAGTAGTGGTAGAAGTAGTGCCACCCTCAGTGGTCTTTGCGGTAGTCGCAGGAGTATCACGGTCAACCAGCGGAGCCTCATCTTCCAGGAAGCTTACAACCCAAGCAAACGGAGAGTTCCAGTTGATGGTAACCTCGTTTACGGACCAAGCCTCAACGCTGTCGATGTAGCAGAGCTGCGGAGCCAGAGTACCCAGCTTATAGCCCATACCTCTTACATACGGATCCTGAATACCGGAGTTTGCACCACCGGACATTACGCCGGAAGGAGCATACGGGAAGGAACTATCCAGCTCATGAGACCAGAATCTGTGGTGAGGATTCTCACAGTGATAGGTACCGTAACCGGTTACATAGGAGAAGTCCATTGCATTGCGTCCGAATACATAGTCCATAGCGGTGGAAACACCGTCGATGTACTTTGCATCCTTGGTGATATCGTAAGCATAAGCCATTACGATCGCATTGTTTACAACGAAGGAGTTAGAACCCCACTCATAACCGTCAACCTCGATCAGCTTGCCGTTCTCGTCATAGCCCAGGTTGATTGCATCAGTAAAGGTTGTGGTACGGTAAGGAATACCATAGCCCTGTTCCTCTTCCTTTGCAACGTAGGTGTCAGCAGCTGCGGTGATGCTGTCAGAAACAGTCTTTGCATCAGCTGCATCCAGTACGTCACGGTTCAGGTACAGAGTCAGAGTACCCAGACCAGCGGTATTACCCCAGTTGAAAGAACCGAAGGAACCGGTGTTCTCGCCGCCTTCCAGGCTGGTGGTCAGCTTGAAGCAGTCAGCGTAGCCCTTCATATCGGTCAGGTAGGTTGCATCCTGTGTAGTAGCATACAGCTCACATGCTGCCCAGTAGAAGTCATCCTTTACATTGGTGTCGCCGTAAGCACCGCCGCCGATTGCCTGATCCAGAGGAGCATACAATTCGGGGTTAGCCTTTGCAGCAGCATAGCTGAGCTTAGCCTGAGCCAGGAGCTTATCAGCATAATCGGAATCAATATCCTTCCACAGACGAGCAGTCTGTGCAGCAGTTGCAACAAAGTTCAGAGTAGCTGCAGTGGACGGGGGCTTTACGATACGGATGGTGCCCCACTCTTCAGCATAGTCATTGGGACGAACGCCCAAACCAGTCCACTTATGGTCGTGGAGCTTATGGAATACCATGTTCTCGTACTTGCCGGTGTCAGCACCGCCGTATTTAGATGCATCATAGGTCATCTTGTAGCCGGAGGGAACAACCATTTCCATCATCCAGTCCATCTCGACCTTGGTCTCATCCAGAATATCCGGGATCTTGTTTCCGTTCTCAGGAATTACAACTGTGCCGGAGTTATCAGCCCACTTGCTTTCCTTGGAATTGTTGTCACTGTCCAGTACACGCTCGTACATGTTGTTCAGGGTCCATACGGAAATACCGCCGTTTACAACGTATTTACCGTGGTCGCCTGCATCGTACCAGCCGCCCTGACCGTTCACTGTACCACTGCTCTTGTCTACGTCAGAACCGTCAGCCTGGTAGGACTTTACCCATTTGGACTGGATGTATGCGGTATCCGGAACGTGACCTGCAACGTGAACCAGATCAGACTTGGACTTGTTCATGCCGGTAGAAGTGATGTACTTCTCTTCCAGATCAATACCGGAACGGTTCTGATAGAAGTAGTTTACAGCATCAGTCAGAATGCCATCGTAAACATCATTGCCGATCTTGAAGGAATAGCTTCCCTTGCCGCCGCAGGAAATGGTGTAAGTACCAGCGGTGGTGAAATCAGAGAAATCCAGAACCTGAATGTACTGCTGGGAATCATCATCGTATCTGGTCTCAGAAGAAGTACCGGTGTATACTTCCTTACCGGAAGCATCCAGCAGAGAGAACTTCTGCGCAGCTGTGCCTTTCTCAACAACAGCAGTTGCCTGCTTCTGCAGTGTGCTGAAGTAACCAACCTGGTTTACACGAACCTGGCCCTCGGGAACGTCCTTCTTCGGGTGCAGAACATCGTAGTCGGTCTTGTCGTCAGTCTTGTCGATCAGAGACATGTTGTCGAACTTCAGCTTCGTACCAGCCGGGAAGCAATCGGTGCTCTGGTGCTCACCAGCACCGCCGAACTGCCATGCCCACTCACCTACTTCAATATTCTCGGTGCAGGTGAAAGTAGATTCAATCTTCAGGGTCTGGTTTGCAGTGACCTGCATACAGTTCCATCCATTTCCTTCGTTGCCACCAAAGCCGTTGTGCCATACCTCACGATACGGAGAACCAGAGTCACCAATCTTGGTATAAATCTGACCACTGGTATCGGAAGTAACTTCAGCCTTTACCTCATAGGTATGACCAGCTTCCAGGATCAGACCTCTGTGACGGAACTGGCAGTCCCAACGGGACTCGCCGCCTTCTGCAGCACCACCCGGGTTTACGATCTCGATGTTGTATGTACCACCATCGATGTCAAACTTCATCTTACCGGGACCGGACTCACAGATGTGCCAAGGTAGACCAACACCACTATTGAAGTCCATCTGTCCAAGCTCCTGACCTGCAAACGCAACCATGGACATGCTCGGAAGCATAGCTGCTGTTGCATTCACAAGAACACAGGCAGTTACCGCACTGGCGGTAACAATTTTGCCGATTTTCTTTTTCAGCATTTTTTACCCTCCCATAAAAAATAAGAAATTATATAACGGGGACCAGCACAGATCCCGCCGTTATAACGAATGGATCCGGACCATCCTGCTTCCATCCAGATATACAGTCTGGAATCAGTTTCGATGAAAAATAACCAGTATTTTTCTCTTTTCCGTAGTTCTATTATAGTGTATCTATACAATTTTGTAAAGGGGGAATCTGAACTTTGTCAACTTCTTATAAACTCAACAGCATATATTTATGCATAATGACCAACGTCAAAAAATAATTCACAGAGCAGGCATAGTCACATGAAAAAAATTACCCGATGTATATACATCGG
>NZ_FR894889.1:0-7040 GCF_000434255.1 Ruminococcus sp. CAG:379
CTATTTTACCGGGAAGGGGGCAGTATATGAATACATAACGACCTCCTTATCACAATCCATTTTGAAGATTTGCATAAATAACTCCCGATCTTACGTCGATTCTGAGATTTACGCATAATGTAATTCAGCCTTTTTGTCAACTGTCCATTTCCGGAAACACCACTGCACGATTGCCAAGCTCCCGTAAATGTGATATAATCAACATGATAAAGCATGACAATTGGATTGAGGTGGGGACTATGCGCAGAATGCCGCATTATTTTCGTGATTTTCACTGTACCGGCACAGCCTGCCGGGATAACTGCTGCTGTGTGGGCTGGGAGATTGAGATCGACCCGGACACCGCACAGGCGTACCGCAGTATGGGAGGAGCACTGGGGGATCGGCTCCGGGCGGCTCTGTATGAGGAGGATGGCTGCACCTGCATGGGACAGGTGGATGGGAAGTGCCCCTTTCTGGATCCACAGAATCTTTGCAGCATCCAGCAGACCCTTGGAGCGGATATGCTGGGAGAGATCTGCCGGGAGCATCCCCGGTATTACGCCTGGTTCCATGGGCTGACCGAAGCAGGAGTAGGCATGTGCTGTGAGGAGGCTGCCCGGCTGATTCTGTCGGATCCGGCGCCGGATACGTTTCTCACGGAGGAGAGCCGGGAGGATAACGACTGTGACTATGACCCGGCGGTGTTTGATGCCTTGTTTGCCGCCAGGGAGACTGCTTTTCATCTGCTGCAGAACCGGAGCATGCCTTTGGCGGAACGGCTTGCCCTGTTCCTGGTGTTTGCAGACGGCTTACAGGAGGATCTGGATTTGACCGAGCCGGAGCGGATCTACCAGGACATCCGGCAGTTTTCGGATACTGCCTATTGCAAGGCTCTGCTGAACACACTCTCTGTCCGGAGCCGACAGGATCCGGATCATGCCGCCCATTGGCGGGCTTTACTGGAGCTGATTACCGGCCTGGACATTCTGGACACCGCCTGGAAGCAGGGATTGGAGCAGCTTGCAGAACAGCCCGAGGTGCTTTTCTGCAAGGGGCATGCCTTTCGGGAGACTGCGGCTCCCTTTGCCTACGCTTTTGAGCATGGGGCGGTGTACCATACATACCGGTATTTTCTCAAGGCGGTGTTTGACGGGGATCTGGTGGCAAAAGCACAGCTGACCGTCATCGCCACTCTGATCCTGGGGGCTTGTTGTATGGCAGAGTGGGCTCAGAGCGGAACGTTATCCCTGGAGCAGATCATCCGGCAGGCAAAGATCTTTTCCCAGGAGGTAGAATACTCCATGGAAAATCTGGACACCCTGGCGGAGGCAAGCTATCGGACGGATGTGTTCCATACCCAGGGCTTTGTGTCCATGCTGCTGGGGCAATCGAATGCCTGAAACAGCATGAATGGATTTCATTCATGAACTGCCCCGCATTACCAAATTTTCATTCCAGCCGTTCCAGGAAACTGTGGGCTATGCCCTGGGATTTATAGCCGGGCATGGAGTCCAGCTGCACTGTATGGATGCTGTGAAAAATGCTCCGTTCCACCTCCGGTGATTCGGATTTCAGCTGGGCGATCAGCGCCTTCACCCGGGCACGGCGGGAGTATGCGGCATCCTCCTGGCTGCGACTGGTGAAGCGGCATGCGCATTGTAGAAAATGCAGTGCATTTGCATCCTGCCACGCTAAAATGTCCTCCTCATGGACGCAGTACAGGGGCCGGATCAGCTCCATGCCATCGTAGTTGTCGCTCCTGCGCCGAGGCAGCATGGCCTGGATCTGCCCCCCGTACAGCATGCCCATCAGGGTGGTTTCGATTACGTCGTTGAAGTGATGCCCCAGGGCGATCTTGTTGCAGCCCAATGCCTGGGCTTTGGCGTACAGATGCCCTCGGCGCATGCGGGCGCACAGAAAGCAGGGGTGTTGCTCCTGCTTGTTGACGATCCGGAGAATATTCGTCTCAAACACCTGCACCGGGATGCCCAGCAGGGCTGCATTGTCCAATAGCTGCCGGGTATGCGCCGGATCGTAGCCAGGATCCATGGTGAGAAACTCCAGGGCAAAGTCGTTTTGCCGGACACGCTGCAATTGCTGCATCAGCTTTGCCAGCAGCATGGAGTCCTTGCCACCGGATACGCACACGGCAATCCGGTCTCCTGGTGCGATCAGAGCATAGGTATCAACAGCTTTGACAAAGGGCTTCCAGATTGTTTTCTGAAAAGGGCCGGTGAGGCTCTGGGTGATGATCTGATGGGGCTGTAATTGGCGTTTCATGGGGATTCTTCCTTTCGTGCAATCTCCTTGCGGTGTTGCCTTAACTATACGCCTTTCCGGTGATCCTGTCAAGACTGTCTTCGCATTTTGCAGGGGGACTATGACTGCCTATATAGCTCCATCCACTCCGCAGGATCTGCGTAAACCCGTGAAAAAGCAATCCCCCTGACAGAAATCCTGTCGGGGGGATGCTTGTGTAGTCTTATGTTTCGTGCAGCAGTTGGTTGATTTGTGCATGCCGCAGCACCACAGCGCTGATCAGGACGGCGATGCCCATATTCAGTAGGAGGAACAGCAGGCAGAACAGCCCCTGCATCCAACCGAAGGAAACCAGAAAGTTGCTGAACAGGTTGAACCGTTCCTTGAGCAGCATCAGCAGTCCGCAGAGAATGCCTGCCGCCGCTGTAATCAGCAGGCTTTTGTATGCGGCGATGCTGAGACATTTGCCCCAGGGCATGCCGCAGACCCGGTAGATGGTGTAGGTGCGCAGCTTTCTCACTGCAGAAACACTGTTGACGCTGATCATACTCAGGAAAAACAGGATCAGGATACCGATCATAAAGGGCATCATGGTGTACACCTGCTGGAAGCAGTAGGTGTGGCTGTCCTTGTACAGATCCCTGTTGTTCAGTGTCCAGTTCTGGCCGACGTTTTTGGATGTAAAGGCTTCCAGGTTTGCACGCTTCACGCTGCTGTCCAGACCGTCCTCATACATCACCATGCCGATGCCGAACACTGCGTAGTGCTCCTGGTTGTTCCAGTACTTCTTGGCTTCGGACTCCGACATCAGAATCGTGCAGCCTCCGCTTTGCAGGGAGGAGATGTCATTGTAGATGGTGCGGTAATCCGCCAATTCAGAATCTACGGCACCACCGTTCATCAGCAGCAGCTTGGTATTGTCCCCATAGACACCGGAAACCCGCAGGGACTGGTAATCCGACTCTGTAGGTTCCTTTTCCCGGGAATCGGTCACATTGCCCTCGTCGTCGTATGTATATTCGTATTGGATCTGATAAAACCGGATCTCGTCTCCCACCCGGTAGCCGCTGCTTTCGTTCACCAGCACATTGGGCAGGGGATCCGCCGGATCGGACAGCACCAGCTTTCCGCTTTTTAGCGGCGGTGTGTAGCGTTCCAGCAATTTATCGGAATAGATCAAGGGATTTTCAATATTCAGCTTCAGACCCGTATACCGATAGGACAGCGCCACATCTGTTACCCCGGTCATCTCCTGGTAAAAATCCTCCTCGTACATTTGCACCGTGTCGGCGTAGAATACGAAGCCATCATGCTTCCAGTAATTTGCAAATGGAAGGAAGTAGGAGAACCGGTAAATTACAGTGGAGACGCTGACGATGGTCAGAAACAGAATGCATGCCATTTGCAGAACCATGGGGATATGTTTGGGCCACTCTTTTTTGCACTCTCGCAGTGCCAGACGCAGCTGTATCATACCACCCCCCCCTTTCTTTCCACGATAGAATGCTTGGAAACGATCCGTGCGGACAGGATCCAGATAGCGATGGTGCAGACAGTGACAAAGATGCCGAAGCCGGTGGCATACAGCCGCCAGGAGTAGGCAGTGTCAATGTAGGGGAAAATCCGGGTGAAGGGCTTTAACAGCACAAAGTGGTACAGCACCGCCGACAGGCAGTAGCAGGGTACGGTCAGCATCAGGCTTTCTGCCACATACAGCCGGATGGCTCTGCCCTTGGTGCAGCCGCATAGCTGGAAAATTGCCAGGGATTTTTGCCGGCGGACAAGCACATAGTGATACAGCACCACCAGATTAAAGGCAGCCACCACTGCGATCAGCAGGGACGCCAGCATAGCGGAGTTGTACATCCAGTAATCCTCGTCGTAGAAGGGAATGTAACGCCAGACCTCTATCCGATCCAGAATGGAGGAGAAGGCATTTTTTAGTGTGTTGTATTGTTCAAAGGACAGGGGCTTGTCAAAGTCCAGGGAAACATATTCAACAATAGAGTCGGAGGGGACACGGTCATATGGAATTTCTTGAAACAACCCTCCTTTGGCAATCACTGTATATTTTTCTCTATTGTAAAATTCTACAGTTTCTCCCGGATTCCCTTGTCCGCCGTTTCCTAGTATTATAACTGACTCACCTGAAGTGTATTCTTTATCGGAAAACATACGTCCGCTTGCTCCTGGATGCTCCATTCTGTTTGTAAATGTTTCCTTAGAAGGATATTTCACTCCACCTTTTACAAAAAAATAACAAGTACAGATGTCTTTTACCGAAGGTCCGGTCATTATGATGTCTGGATTATAAAAATACACAGTAACGAGGGACGATGTCTCAAGATATTGATCTGGAATGGAAGCAATGCAATGATCTAATTCGCTCTTGGTTATTATAAGATCCTTGTTCAAAAAAAAACCATCCAGATCCATATCATCGGATTTGGCGGCTGTGTTAAAAAGAAATCTTTTTGAAGAACTGTCGAAATCTTTCTGTTCCAGCATATAATCCTGGTAAAGACCGTATCCGAACAGCATCAGCAGAGAGGAGATCATAATGCATAGGATCATCATCAGAAAGAAAGGCGTGTGGCTTTGCAGGAAACTGCGCAGACTGCGAATCAGCATGAAGGTGTCCTCCTTCAATTCAGAGTGGTGTCCGGAGCATATAAAGCATATGCTCCGGACGGGCGGTTTGCTTACGAGATTCTAAAGGGTACATCAAGCTGTGTGCTGTATGCGACCGGGGAATGGGAATCGTTTGTCTTAAAGATGTTGGATGAGTATTCCAAATAGTAATCCCCACTTGAGAGAGAAGAGTTGCTAAAGGAATTAGAAGCCAGCAGTGGCATGTGGGAACTTACACGACCGCTGCTTGCCTGATAGTGTGACCAGATAATATTTCCGGATCTATCACAAACGGTAACGTATCCGGACATGTACTTTGTCTCGCTGGAATTGTTCACTGCATTCATGACGAGCACCTGCGTGCTGGCTGTAGCTGCGGTGGTGTGGGTGTAATAGGTAGTCATGTTCCCGACGGTTTTTGAAACCTGTTCGCCCTTTATGCTGTCTGCGGCCATCCCGACGGAGGAAACGACAACGCCATCCTGGTACGTGTCGACCCACACAATGTGGACAGCGGCATAAGCTGTCAGTGAGCACAGGGCGGCGGTTGCCAGGGCAGCGGTCGTGATGAGTGCCTTTTTGAATTTCGTCATTCTAATCATCCTTTCCTTGTTTGGTTTGAAGTGTGGTTGCCGGGAGCATATACTGTCCAAGGGAATCACCTCTTTCGTTCGGCTTATGAAACACTCGGTCGTTCCTTAAACCTTTGTACCTATTATAGCGATACTTCCTCCACTTGTCAAGCGTATACAGGAAAATACCAGTGTGTGCAGGCAAATTTGTGAGATGGGTAAAAAGTGTGTGATGATTTTTGTGAGTAGATACAAAAAAAGGACATATTCGGCGATTTTCTGTTTGCCTAGAAACAATTTACTCAACCAAGAACCCGTGTGTGATTTCCATTGTGTCATGGCTGTGACCATGGGATTTTGTTGATGTCTGCGTTCCGGATAGCGGGGATGACAGGCGCAATTTCGTAAAGCATTTGACCGGATATCCTCTTGACAGGTTTCACCAGATGTGCTATAATAAATCCAATATATATCGAATGATATATATGCAGCGCATCATGCAGGCTCTGTATGATGCTGTCAATGAAACATGCAGGATGATCCGGCATATACAGACCGGAATTTAAGGAGCGGAGGAGCGGAAATGCCGCCAAAATATAAATTTACACGGGAAGAAATGATAGACGCTGCTGTGCGTGTGACCCGGATTAAGGGGATCGACGCAGTGACTGCCAGAGACATTGCCGATGAGCTGGGAGTGTCTACCCAGCCGATTTTCACCTGTTTTCACACCATGGAAGAGGCCAAGCGGGAAATCCGTTGCGCAGCAGAGCGGATTTATCGGGGCTATGCAGAACGGGGACTGGGCATGCCCATTCCGTTTTACGGCTTCGGCATGCAGTATATCCGTTTTGCACGGGAAGAGCCAGAGCTTTACAAGCTGCTGTTTCTGACGCCGGCAGAGAGCGAAAACGGCGGAGCCATGGGTGCCATGCATCGGTCACAGGAGCTGCTGCGTACCTGTTTGCAGCAGGTGTATCATCTGGATGCGGCGGCTGCGGATCTGTACTTCCGGGATGTGTGGCTCATGACTCACGGAATTGCAACCTTGATTGTGACCGGAGGGTGTACCTATACAGAGGAGGAAATCGGTTCCATGATGACCGGCATCAGCATCAGTATCTGCAAGGCCATCAAGGAAGTACCTGGCTTTGTGGAGGGCAGCTTTGACCGGGATGCAGAGTTTCGGAAGCTGGTTGCAGAGTAAACCATGCAGACGTTTCTGATGAGGGCAATGCCCTGGATTGTCATAGCACTGTGCCTGATATTGGGAATCTCGCTGCATCTGCGGCAGAAGGCGGATCGGCGGCGGCATCCGGAGCGCCAGCAACAGCAGGACAGTCGGATCAACGAAGGTGCTTGCATCGGCATGTGTGTGGGCGTGGCGGCGGCATCGGTCGTAGGACTCAATTACGGAATGGCACTGGGTATGGGTGCTTTGATCGGCAGCCGGATCCGGAAATCAGGATCCGGCAAATAGGGCGGCAGTATAAAGGGGAGACGGCGGAATGCCAC
Source organism: Ruminococcus sp. CAG:379 (assembly GCF_000434255.1). Lineage (NCBI taxonomy): Bacteria > Bacillati > Bacillota > Clostridia > Eubacteriales > Oscillospiraceae > Ruminococcus > Ruminococcus sp. CAG:379. Next base: position 6,960 of record NZ_FR894889.1, read on the forward strand.
TGGATTTGAAAAAAGCCCATAGGGAATTCTATATGGCAACCAATCAGCCGATGATCGTGACGGTACCGGCGGTACATTACG
>NZ_FR894889.1:7047-28906 GCF_000434255.1 Ruminococcus sp. CAG:379
GGCGGTACATTACGCAGTGGTGCGTGGAGTCGGGGAATCCAGCCTGAAAAACAGCTTTTTCAAGCAGGCGGTCATGATCCTGTACGCAGTGGGTCGCACTTTAAAAATGAGTTACCGGACAGCGCATCAGATCGACGGGTTTGTGCCCTATGTGTTGCCTCCTTTGGAAAGATTCTGGTACAAGAGCCAGGAGGGGAGATCGGATGCAACCGGAACGGGCATGCTATATTGGACATTGGCGAGTCGGTTACCGGATTTTGTGACCCGGGCGGATTTTGACTGGGCAGTGCAGCATACAACGGAGCAGCGGGATATGGACTGTGCCTATGCCAGGTTTGTGACCATGGAGGAGGGGCTGTGCGTCCAGTGCCTGCACATTGGTTCTTATGCGGAACGGGCTCGCACCATTGAGCGGATGCATCACTTCCTTGGGGCAAATGGCTATGCCTTTGATCTGACGGAGCAAAGACAGCACCACGAGATTTATCTGTCGGATGCGAGAAAGATCCCGCCGGATCGTTTGCGAACCCTGCTGCGGCAGCCGATCCGGNNNGCTGCGGCAGCCGATCCGGATGCGGCAAAAGGAGGAATTGTATGAAGAAGTGGTATGCGGAGGAATACGAATTTGAAATTGAAGTGGCTGGCTTTTTGCGGGGAAAGCATACCGAGCGGTATTGCCGGAACGGTGAGGAGATCGGCGACAAATACACCTGTACTTATGGCTGTCCGGTGAATCAGGACGGCTACGGCATCTGTCCGAAAGCAATGCTGGTGCTGTATCCGAAGATGGAGGCGATCCGGGCAGGCGGTGATCTGGAGCGGATCGGAGGAGACGGCCGCTATCAGACTACTGTGGTCTGTCCGGACGGCTGTGTGTTGTTCCGGCTGACCGCGACCCCCTTGGGCAATGAAAACTTTTTTACCGGGCACTTTTTTGATGCAGAGTGATATCAGAGCATATATAAAAACAGGCTATCCGAGTGTATTCGGATAGCCTGTTTTGACGCTAAGGCAAGATTACTGGGCAGGTTTGCTGGCGTTGTTCCGTTCCCGGTTCCGGTAAGCGGAGGGGGTGACCCCGGCGGTCTGCCGGAACATGCGGCTGAAATAATTCTGATCCTCAAAGCCGCAGTTCCAGGCGATTTCGCCGACGGGAAGCTGTGTGTTCTGGAGCAGCTGCTGGGCTTTCTGGATCCGCAGATTGGTTATGTAGGCGTTGGGGGACACGCCGTATGCTTCCTTGAACAGACGGCTGAACTGCCGCTGGGAATAGCCGGACATCTGTGCCAGCTCCGCTACACTGATGCTGCTGCAAAAATGTCCTTCCATGTAGGCGGTGGCGGCGGCAAGCTGCATGACGCATCGGTGCTGCTCCGTATTAGTCAGCTGGTATAGCCGGGAAAGCCGGACGCAAAGCTGCAGAAAGCAGGCGTAGCAATAGGTCTGCCATCCCTCCTGCTTCCGGTTGTACTCGGTGATCATATCTCGGATCATGGCCTTGACTGCGGCAAATTCCTGACTTTGGAGATGCAGCCGGCTGGAAAAACGGTGATTCTGCAAATAGTGGGGCGCAACTACGAACAGTGCCTGGAAACCGGGGGACTGGCGGATGTTGTAAATGTGTTCAAACAGCACCTCCGGCCGGAACATAATGTTGCAGATCCGAAAATCGCTGACCCCGGTGAAGCCGTGCTCCGTATCCTGGTTGATGACAAACACATCCCCCTTGGAGATGGGGTAATGCTCCGTGCCTACGGTATGCTCCGCACTGCCCTCCAGCACGATGACCAGTTCCGAAAAGTCCTCATGACCGTGCAGATAACACTCGGAATCATGGTAGCCGTATTGAATGAAAAACGGGAAGTCTTCAGATTTTGTAAAGATCCACAGCGGCAGACGTATCATGTTTCTCCCCCTTCCGGTTGTATGCTTCTATTGTAGCATGGAGTCTGGAGCCTGTCAATGCCATGTCTGTTTTGTGCTAAAAACCGCACAGCATCCTTCTACCGTCCTGCATTTGGATGTGTTATACTGATTATATCACCACACGAAGGCAGGAGGGTATTATGAAAAAACGAGCATTTGCATACGCAGCGGCGGCAGCATTGTCTCTGACGCTGTGCTTCGGAACGTATCCCGCATCCCGGCTCACTGCCGGATCCATTGCAGAAGCCGCAGAGGAGGCGAGTACCATCGCAAACAGTCAGATCAGCACCAACCAGTTTAAAAATATCAATTACAACAACCCGATTTCCCCGGCATTTTTCTGTGCCGATCCCACCGCAGTGGAGTATAACGGCAGGCTGTACCTGTTTGGCACCAACGACCACCAGCAGTTTGAGGTCAAGGGCTCCGAGGTGGATAATACCTATGAGCAGATTAAGTCCCTGGTGGTGCTTTCTACAGATGATATGGTAAACTGGACTTATCATGGGGAGATTCATGTGGATCAGGTTGCTCCCTGGATCACCAACTCCTGGGCCCCCTCCATTGTTTCCCGGGTGGAGGATGACGGACTGACCCATTTTTATCTGTATTTCTCCAACAACGGTTTGGGCGTGGGCGTAATCACCGCAACGGATCCGCTGGGTCCCTGGACGGATCCCCTGGGCAAGCCCCTGATTTCCACTTCCACCCCCGGACTGAATGGCTGCCCCAACCCTTTTGACCCGGGTGCAGTGATCGATGAGAACGGCGTGGGCTGGCTGTCCTTCGGTGCCGGAAAGGCACCCGGCGGCACAGATTATATGCCCGGCTCTGCCCGGATCGTCCGGCTGGGGGAGGATATGGTTTCCTTCGACAGCGACTTTCAGAACATTCCGGCACCCTATTTGTTTGAGGCAAGCGAGCTGAATTACATCAACGGCACCTATGTGTATACCTACAATACGGATTGGTCGGATCATTCCAAGCAGTGGGAGTATGACTGTGATCCCCCTTCCGGATGCAGTATGGTGTACATGACCACCAAAACTCCCTTGGATCCGGACAGCTGGGTTATGCGGGGCGAATGCTTCCAGAACCCGGGACAGAGCGGTTTTGATTACTCCAACAACCATACCCACATGCAGAAGTTCCGGGATCAATACTATATGTTCTATCATACCCTGATGCTGAAGCAGGGTAGCAGCTACCGGAGCATGCAGGTGGATCGGATCAGCGTGGATGAGGACACAGTGACCATCACAAAAACCGGCGGCACGAAAAAGGGTGTACAGACCATCCAGGGGGTAGACCCCTTTGCAGTGCAGAATGCCGCTTCTTTAAACAATACAGCGGATATGGTATACAACACTGACAGCATGCAGAACCCATACCTCATCAGCGATGCAGCCGGTGCCTGGAGCAGCGTCCGCAGCGTGACCTTTACCGGCTCCAGAGTACCTGCACAGCCCACGGTGGATCCGGCGGACTATGTGCTGACCAAGGTGGATACCATTATGTATCAGATTTCCGTGACGGATGTGGACAAAGCCACTACTCTGTCCATGCATCCATCCACCAAGGCGGGGACGGACTGCACCGGCACAGCGGAGATCACCGGCACCGGGAATTACACCATTACCTGTGACATGGGTGGTGCGGAAGGTATGTCCAACATGGGCTACTTTACTGCATCCGATGATGCGCAGATCACCTTTACCATTGATACCATGCTGGTAAACGGCACCTATGCCTTTGACCTGTCCACGGAGCTGACCAATACCCGGGAATGGGCGGACGGTCTGCGGAATATCTGGAACGGCTTTTCCGATGGGGACACGGTATACACCGGCGAAAATGCTGCATTCCGCTACAGCAAGTCTGCGGATACAATTCAGCTTTATACCGGAGAAGCATCCGGAGAAACCGGGGCAAATGCACCTTTGCTGGAGGATTCGGCAGTGCTGACCGCAGAGGTACGGGGTACCGGCACTATGGAGGTGCGGCTGGATGCGCCTACGGGACAACTGCTGACCAGTGTCAGCTTTGATGCTCCGGATGCATTCGCCAAGGTATCCGGCAAGGCATTTACCGGCATCGGCGGCACTCACGATCTGTATTTTGTGTTCTCCGGCAAGAATATTGCATTCCGCAGCTGGCAGGTGGAAAGCACCGCTGAGCGGCTGATGGGGGATGTGAATGCGGATGGCGTATGCAGCGTGGCAGATGTGGTAGCACTGCAAAAATATCTCATTAAGCAGACGGACACGCTGGCGGATCCCAAAGCAGGGGACTACAATGGGGACGGTGTATTGACCGGCATGGATCTGGTACGTATGAAGCGTGCATTACTCGGATAAAGCAATATTGTACTGATTTTTAGGAAACAGCATTTCGGTAGCACTGAAATGCTGTTTTTTGTGCTGGATTGGTCATAAAATAGATGCAATTTGTTATTGCTTTGGACGTTTTTCATGTGATATGCTGTATGTATAGAAATTAACGCGTGCGGCAGAAAAATATATGCAGATTGCCGCATGGGGCAGGGAAACAGGGAGGAATTGAATATGATATCCAAAATGAAGCGTTGTCTGGCGCTTGCCGTGGCAATGACTGTCACCTTTGCCGGAACCAATGCTCTCGGCAGCCGGAATCCCGCATCCGCCGAAACCTACGACAATGGAGGGAATTACTGGGGACTGGAGAATACCCGCTCTGCCGAAACGGGGAACCGGATCCTGGTGGATCTGAACCGGAACGATGGCAGAAAAGCATCCTATTCCAGAAAGGCAAACAACTGGTGCTTCCCCAGAGGCAGCGCATCCGGCTCAGTGAAATTTCAAGGCATCACCTTTACCCTCAGCAACGGGGGCGGTGCAGCAGGCAATCTGCTCAGTGAAAACGATAAGACACTGCAAAAGCTGGATCTGAGCCATCCCTATCTGACCATGGACGGGGTGACGGTGGACAATACCAACGGCGGCGGCATCATTAAGCTGGAGATCGCCGGTTTGTCCGCCGGTACTCATTCCCTCAAGACCTGGCACAGCTGTGTGGGTAAGGGCAATTCTGCCGGATCCATGAAAATTACCATCAACGGCAAGACCACCCAGACCGGCGTGGCATGTCCCACCCGTGTGGCCAGTGAGGACGATGCCGGGATCTCCTACTCCACCTTTGAGGTGACAAAGGGACAGACTGTGACTGTGCTGATTGCACCGGAGGGTAAGGGCAATGCCTGGCTCAATGCCTTTGAGCTGGATGGGGGAGACCCGGTACAGGGCATTTCCAAAATGTCGCCGGCAGACCAGGAGTTCCACCATGATGCTGCAAAGGGCTTATCCTGGACGGCAGGAAAGAATATGAAGAGCCAGGATGTGTATATTGGTACGGATTACAACAGCGTCTTTTCCGCAACCCATCAGTCTCCGGAATTCAAGGGGAGTCAGACCGACACCAGCTTTAGCCTGGATGACAGTTATTCCTCCATTCCCACCTATTACTGGCGGGTAGACACAATCGATAAAAATGGAAACACCATTAAGGGTGCCGTGAATTCCTTCCAGCTGACCCGGCTTGCCTTCCCCACCGCAGAGGGCTACGGCAGATTTGCCCGGGGCGGCAGAGGCGGACAGGTGATCCATGTTACCAATCTGAACGACAGCGGCGAGGGCAGTCTGCGCTGGGCGCTGTGTGATCCCCAGTGGCTGACAGAGGATTGGCAGGGCGTGCCCCGTGTGATTGTATTTGATGTGGGGGGCGTGATTGCTCTGAAGGATCGTCTGGTGATCCCGGACAACGGAGGCAACGTATACATTGCCGGACAGACCGCACCCGGAGACGGCATCACCCTGATCAATTATGACTTCGGCGGCATGGGAACCTCGGATCTGGTGATCCGGGATGTGCGTGTACGTGTGGGGGATATGAACGGCAAATCCTCCGGCGGCATGGGTCTTGGCAGCTGCAATCACTCCATTGTGGATCACTGTTCCATTTCCTGGGCGACGGATGAGGGCTTTTCCTCCCGAAGTGCAGCAAATATTTCCTTCCAGTGGAACATCATCGGAGAATCCCTTCACGATTCCGTGCATTATGACGGAGATCGTACCGGAACGGAGACCCATGCCTTTGCTGCATCCATCAGCGGCAACAAGGGCAGCTTCCACCACAATCTGCTCATCGACTGCACCGGACGGAACTGGTCCCTGGCAGGGGGAACGGAGCAGGATGAGACTTACGGCGGACAGTTGGATATCCGGAACAATGTGGTCTATAACTGGCGGGACCGAACCACGGATGGGGGCGCAAGACGGCTTAACTTTGTAAACAACTATTATAAAGCAGGAGCAGAAAGCAATACCAGTCTTCATGTGGTATCCACCGACGGCAATGAGCTTGGGTGGGCGGACTGCCAGAAGATGTATGTATCCGGCAACGTGATGCTGGATCAGAAGGGTAACTACCTGCTGCGGGCATCGGACAATGCCTGGGACAAGGGTAAAGCGGTTTCTGCCAACAGGAACTGCACCACAGCGGACGTGCGCAGCGATCAGCCCTTCTTTGAATCCTATGTGAATACCCAGTCTGCGGAGGATGCCTACAAGAGCGTCATTGCCGGAGCAGGAGCGGGCGGCGCATCCGAGACCGGCTGGGATTACATTGACGCCCGGTATATTCAGGAGGTCACCAAGGGCACCTATACCTATACGGGCAGCAAGCAGGGACTCGAGGGCATTATCGACAGCCAGAACGATGCGGGAGGCTATCCCAATCAGAACAACTTCAAGCACAGCACTGATGGGGTGTGCAATGCGAAGAACGATACTGACCGGGACGGTATGCCGGATGCCTGGGAGATCGAGCATGGGCTGAATCCGAAGGATCCCACAGATGGAGCAAAGGTAAGCCTGTCCGGGGATGACTACACCAATCTGGAAATGTTCCTGAACGAGCTGGCAGGAGATCCGGTGGAATACAACGGAACGCCGGTGAAGCGGGATCCCATTGACGGAAAGCTAATCCGGAGTCTGGAGGTACTGGACAACGAAAACTACATGGACTGGTCCATTCGCTATGATCTGAAGGCCGGGGATCCGGTGTTCGGCGACCGGGAGGTGACCTTTGTCACGCTGCCCAAGTATCTGAACGGTGCAGAGTACATTTGTACGGCGGCAGATTCCAAAACATGCACAACGGATGCAGCATCCTTTACTGCCGGAGAGGATCTGACGGTGTATGTGGGTCTGGACACCCGTGTGACCAGTGAGCCTGCATGGCTCCAGGGATGGATCCGGACAGAGGATACGGCAGTTAACTCCAACCAGGTCGCATTCCGGATCTATAAAAAGGATGTGTCCAAGGGAGACACTGTGGTTCTTGGTGCAAACGGTCAGTCCAGCGGCTGTGTGTTCTATACTGCCTTTGTGACTTTGCAGGGCGTATCGCCGCTGCTTGGAGATGTGGATGCGGACGGCGATGTGGATGCAGCAGACGCAAAGCTTCTGCGTGATTACCTGGTACGTCGGACGGCGTCCTTGCCGGATGCTCAGGCAGCCGACCTGAACGGGGACGGCATTTTGAACGCTGCTGATCTTGCCATTCTGAAATCCATGCTGCTGGATTGAGCTGTCATACCATTTCATTTGACATTCCGTGCGGAAAATTGTATACTATATATAATAGTATAGGACAGCAATGACGCACGGAGGAAGCTATGCATGCAGTAGGAAAAATTGGGGTGATCGCACCGCCGATCACCCATGCGCTGATCGTGGATGCGCTGGACGGCATTGACCGGACAGCCCGGGCAGCCGGATATGATGTGGTAGTGTTCACCTGTTCCACCAATCCAAAGCAGCCCTATTCTAAGGTGCGGGATCCTTTTTATATCCACCATATCAGCGGCGAAAAGGAGATCTATGACCTGGCGGTCCGGGTGGATCTGGATGGATATATCATCCTGGCGGATTATTTTTTTGATCAGGAATTTGTGGGAGAGCTTTTGCGGCAGTTTCATCAGCGGGGCGCAAGATGCGTGGTGCTGGAAAAGGAGAATAAGCTGTACCCCTATGTGTATGCGGAACAGCAGAAGATCGTTTACCGGATCACAGAGCATCTGATTCAGGTGCACGGCTGCAAGCTGCTCTACTGTCTGACCGGTCAGAAGGATCGGTTTGAAGCGATCCAGCGACGGGATGGGTTTTTAGAGGCGCTCCGGGACAATGGACTTCCGGTTTCTGAGGAACAGGTTTTCTACGGGAACTTCTGGATGAACACTGCGCAGGATTTCGCCAATAAGATCCTGAACGGAGAGGTGCCAAAGCCGGACGGGGTGGTATGCGCCAACGATATGATGGCCATTGCCCTGTGTGATGCCCTGCAGGCAGGGGGAATTTCCGTGCCCGGGGATGTAGCGGTGACCGGTTATGACGGCACCATGCAGGCACTGATCCACGATCCGCCGGTGACGACGGTAAAAGGCTGCGGGCAGCAGGCTGGGCAGCTGGCGGTGGAAAATCTGCTGAAACAGCTGGGTGTGCAAAGCCCGTGTAAGCCTTTGGAGCCGACGCTGATGCTGGGAGGCAGCTGCGGCTGTCCGGTGTCCCCAGAGGTTGCTGTCGCTGCTGTGGAACAAAGCAATACCATTACCCGGCAGCAGATGCTGACGGAGGCGTATATGAACGCCAACCACATTGTCCGGCTGTCCAGTGCGGCGAATGTGCAGGCGCTGCAGCTTCGGATCAGCGAAATTGCCTATCTGGTGCCGAACTGGACGGAAATCGACGTGTGCGTATGCAGCGGCTGGCTGGGGAAATTTCAACAGGGACAGTCCTACCAGCTGCATCGGTATACAGACCGGATGCTGCTTCTGATGGGCACCCGGGTCGGAGAATATGCCCGTGCCGGTGCCAGCTTTCCGGCACGGCAGATCCTGCCCCGCTTTGCGGAGCCTCATGCGCCCATGGTGGTGCGGTTGACCCCGCTGCACAGCGATCAGGATATTTACGGCTACTGTGCTGCAGCGTTTCAGCATGCTGCAGATTGTCAGATGGATTTTCATTATTCCAACTGGTGTGGCGCCGTTTCCAATGGGTTCCGTATGCTGCGCAGCAAGCTTTATACGGATTTTCTCCAGAAGAAGATGGCGCAGTACGATACCCATGATATCCTCACTGGTTTTTACAATCACAAGGGCTTCTTGCAGCAGCTGCCCCAGCATGCCGCCCAGGGCGGAATCGGGATACTGTTGATTCAGTGCCCCCGGGCGGAGAGTACGGAGCATGTGTTCATGCTGGCAAATGTGCTTCGATTGCTGCATGGAGGCGGTCTGCATGCAAGATTCAGTGATTCTGTGTTTGCTGCCGCCTTCGCCGGGGAACCCAAGGAACTGCGGGAGACCATGGATCTGTGGATCCTGCGGATGGAGCAGGCGTTGGAGGATCTGAAGCGTGTGTCCCCCGGCGGAGAGCATGCAAACGTGCGGTATGCTGTTTGCGTGATTACCGACATGGAGCATGCCCAGGAGCAGATCGATGCCTGCATGCTGGAGATGACCTCCAAAACGGCGCTTTCCCCATTTCGGTCAGAACTGCAGGATGCCCTTTCGGATGCGCAACGGCGGATCTACGCTTTTCCGGAACGGGACTGGAACATTGACGAGCTTTGCCGGAGCGTCGGCATCAGCCGGGGGTATTTTCAGCGGAATTACAAAGCCCAGTTCGGCATTTCCTGCGGAGAGGATATTATTCAGGCACGGATGCAGCGGGCAAAAAAGCTGCTGGCGGATACCACACTGACGGTGCAGGAAATTGCCGACCAGTGCGGCTATAAAACCCCGACGCATTTTATGCGGCAGTTCAAGGAGCGGGCAGGGATTTCTGCTACCCAGTACAGAAAAAAATACGCAAAACAATGTAGATAGCAGTGCGTGCTGCTGTTCATACGGAGGGAAATGGAATGAAGAATAGATTCAGGCGTCTGACGGCGCTGCTGACGGGCGTGGTGACGGTGTTGTCGGCATCCGTATCCATGCTGCCCAAAACGGATACCATGGCGGACGCTGCCGGACTCATCAAAGCTTTCCCCGGCGCAGTGGGGGGCGGCAGCTATGCCACCGGCGGCAGAGGCGGCACGGTGGTGCATGTGACCAATCTCAACGACAGCGGCACCGGATCCTTCCGGGATGCAGTCAGCCAGCCCAATCGGATCGTGGTGTTTGACGTAAGCGGTACCATTGAGCTGAAAAAGGATGTCGTGGTGTCCTCCAATGTGACCATTGCGGGACAGACCGCACCCGGCGGTGCCGGCATCACCTTGAAAAATTTCAAGCTGGGGCTTGGGGGCGAAAACTGCATCGTCCGGTTTATCAGCTCCCGGCCGGGCGAGCGGGGTACCAATGCGGACTATGACGCATGGGGCGGTGCCAATGGCGCCAATTCCATTGTGGATCATTGCTCCCTGGGTTGGGCAAACGATGAGCAGTGGGGGCTGTATTCCAAGTGCGACAATCTGACGGTACAGTATTCCGTCATCGGCCCTTCCAATTCCTTCTCCTATCACAGCAAGGGCATCCATGGTTTTGGAATCATGCTGGGTCGTGCCAATGTGACCTGGGATCACAATCTGATCGTACATAACGTATCCCGGAATTACCGGGGCAAGGTTACGGATCAGAATGCTTCTGATTTTACCAACAACGTGATTTATAACTGGGGATACCAGACCGCCTACGGCACCATTGCCCATGTGAACTATGCAGGGAACACCTTGAAACTGGGTCCCTCCACCAATGGGGGCACCCATTATATCCAGGTGTCCAACGATGACAAATTCAAGGTATTCCTGGAGGGGAACCGGATCCTGAACATGGACGATTCTGTGCGGAACGGGGAGAACGCCAACTGGTCTGCTATCAGTTTCAAGACCGGCAAGAGCGAAGCCACCACCCGGTCGGATTCTCACTTTCCGGTGATGTCCAACGGGGTGGACGTATCTGCGGCGCTCACTCTGGAGTCTGCGGCGGATGCTTACAACCACGTCATTGACCATGCTGGCAATGGCATTACCTCGGATACCCGTACTGCCATCGATCAGCAGGTGGCATACGAGACTCGTACCGGCACCGGTTATCTCACCGGCGCCAGACCTTATTCCGAGGCAAATGATTCCCAGAAGGCGACCATTGATAAGTACAAGATCCAGTGCGGCGTGACTTATGAATACCCGTCGCCGGTTCTGAACAAAACCATTACCGACAGCGACAATGACGGCATGCCGGATGATTGGGAGCTGGCAAGAGGACTGAATCCCAAGGATCCCAGTGATGTAAACGGGGATTACTGTGGACAGGGCTACACCAATATTGAATACTATTTGAATGACCTGACGGTGGATGCATTTCCGTCAGGCGTGGTGACGCTCTCACCGGAAAAGGATCCGGTGAAGTCAGGCGCTGTGATGGACACAGCCCACATCTATCAGTTCCGGAATGTGGGCAGTGGTCTGTTCCTGGAGGTGGCAGGAGGTACTGCTGCCAACGGAACCAATGTGCAGCAGGGCAGCGGCAGTGCCAATGGCTGGATGATGCAGGATGCAGGGGACGGCTACTACCGGATCTGCTCCGAAGTGGGGGACGGCAAGACCTATTACCTGGATCTGGATTACGGCAAGACGGATAACGGTACCAACATCGGCATCTACAGCAATACGCAAAGCGATGCACAGCTGTTTAAGTTCCTGGATAACGGGGATGGTACCTATACCATTGCCACCAAGCCTACCAAGGATCAGAGCTGTATTGGCATTGCAGCCGGATCCAAGGAGGAAGGCGCCAATGTGGTACAGTGGGCAAGGGACGGCAGCGATAACCAGAAATGGAAGCTGGAGCGGAAGATACTGCCCCTGAAGGGCACCCTGATCCGGAATCTGCTGGTGCAGGATATGGAGAATGACGGGGACTGGTCCATTGCACAGAGCATCCAGAACGGCGATCTGGTATTCGGCGACCGGGACACAGTCTATACGACCCTGCCGGCACAGCTTGCAAAGGCGGAGTATATCCGCACGGCATGCGACTCGAAAAACAGCACTTCAGATCTGGCGGTGTTTACAGCCGGAGCGGATCTGACCGTGTATGTGGCGCTGGACAGCCGTGTGACTGCACTGCCCAGCTGGATGCAGGATTGGACAGCCACGGGGCTGACTGCGGAAAATGACAAGGGCGTGCAGTTCCTTCTCTACAGCCGCCAGGCGGCAAAGGGGGAGGAGATCACCCTGGGCAGCAACGGGCAGACCAGCGGCTGCGTGGGATACACCGTATTCGCAGTTGGCGCCAGTCGGCTGGCAGGGGATGTGAACGGGGACGGCGCCTTTTCCATTGCGGATGCAGTCTCCCTGCAAAAGTGGCTCTGTGGGGGCGATCCACTGTCGGATTGGCAGGCAGGTGACCTGAACGGAGACGGTCGGATCGATTCCGTTGATCTTTGTATGATGAAGCGAATGTTGTAAAAGAGTGCCGCCGGAGTGTCTGCTCCGGCGGCTTTTTCTGCGTCTTTGTGCCGGCTGCGGCGACTATGACGCTTTTTGACAATTGTAACAAAAAGCTGTATATCAAAATAAAAAAGCGGGAGAATGCCGATTTTCTTAAGGCAACACCGCACAAACTATGTAGAGCTTGCAAAGCAGGAATGGGACATTGCAACAGGCGGCAGTGTGCTGAGCCTGACCGATGAGGACGGCAAGACCTCTGAGCATCAGTAGGTAACCCAGGAAGAAGCATCTGATATTATGACATATCCGGCTTCTCTGGTTGGCTGATTTTCGTTCTTGCAAACCAAAAGGGACTGCGTTATGCAGTCCCTTTTTCTGTTTTGTTACAAGGATGCCGCAACCGCATCCGCCAGGGCATCCAGCTCCGGCAGCTGGGCTTCGGTCAATGCGGATTTGATGTGGATCACCGGCTCCAGGATGGTCATGTTCTGCATGGATTCCAGTACCGTGCGCATCTGATTGCCGGCAGTGGCAGCCCAGGTGCCATTGTCCAACAGCCCGACGGTGCGGTTTTTCAGGCTGTGTGCCTTCAGCTCCAGCAGCAGCGTTTCCATGCAGGGGAAGATCCCGGCGTTGTAGGTGGCGCTGGCAAAGATCAGATGGCTGCACCGGAAAGCTTCTGCCACCAGAAGGGAGGGGTGGGTCACGGACACGTCATACAGCAGCACGTTTCGGACGCCCCGTTCCGCCAGTCGGGATGCCAGTAAAAAGGCGGCCGCCTCTGTATTGCCGTACACGGAGCCGTAAGCGATCATGACGGCGGATTCCTCCGGTGTGTAGCTGCTCCAGTGCATGTACTTGTCCAGGAACCAGCCGATGTTTTCTCTCCAGATGGGACCATGGAGGGGGCAGAGCATTTGAATCTCCAGACTGGCAGCCTTCTTTAGCAGAGCCTGCACCTGGGAGCCGTATTTGCCTACGATATTGGTGTAATAGCGGCGTGCATCCTCCAGCCACTGACCTTCAAAGGGGATTTCGTCCGCAAACAGATTGCCTCCCAGTGCGCCGAAGGTGCCGAATGCATCAGCGGAGAACAGGATCTTGTCGGCGGCGTCATAGGTGACCATCACCTCCGGCCAGTGTACCATGGGTGCCATCACAAAGGAGAGGGTATGTCTGCCGGTGGTCAGAGTATCACCCTCCTTGACGGTCTGACTGCGTAGTGCCGGGAACGCTCCGAAAAACTGTCCGATCATGTCCAGTGCTTTCTGGGTGCATACCACAACAGCTTCCGGATATCGGTGCAGCACCTGTCCAAGGGCGGCGCAGTGATCCGGCTCCATATGGTTCACGATCACATAATCCAACTGCCGCTCTCCCAGCAAATGCTCCAGATTTTCCAGGAACACGTTGCTGACGGACTTGTCCACCGTATCCAGCAGCACGGTTTTTTCGTCCATCAGCAGGTACGCATTATAGGACACACCCCGGGGGATGGGGTAGACGTTTTCAAATAGCGCCAGCCGGCGGTCGTTCCCGCCAATCCAGTAAAGATCCTCTGTAATTGCTCTGTGCTGATACATCGTGTCATACCTCCTGTAATCTGATCACGCCAGTGCTTCGTCCAGTCTTTGCAGCAGTGTCTGCCTGTCACAGTAGCCGGTCATCCGTGCCAGCTGTTTGCCGTTTTGAAAGATCAGCAGCGTAGGAATGCTGTCAATCTGGAACTGCTGCGCCAGAAGCGGCTCCTCATCCACATTGATCTTGCAGACACGGATATCCTGCCGCTCCTGGGCGATCTGTTCCAGAACCGGTGCCAGCATTCTGCATGGACCGCACCAGGTAGCCCAGAAGTCCACCAGAACCGGCTGCTCTGCTTGCAGCACCTGCTGCACAAAATTATCCTTTGTTACGGTAATCTCCATAAAACATCCTCCTTTGTATGTTATGGTGTGCTTTTTTTCTTATTTTATCACGGAATTTCCGGGAAATCTGTTGCAAAAGCAACACTTTATTGCCGAGGGCGTGTTGCCTTGACAATGCCGGGAAATCCGGGTACAATTGGTTTTGAAAAAACCGAAAAAAATTTTGAAAATCGTGAAACCTTTTGATGTGCTGAATCGTATTATGAGTGAAAGCGCTTACGGAATGAATATTCCGTCTTATAAGTCAAAAAAGGGGGCGATCATGTGGAGAATACGCCTGTGCAGCTTCGTGCCCGGTTTGAAGCCGTTGTGCGGGAACACGGCGATGACGTGCTGCGTGCTGCCATGATGCAGCTCAGCAACCGAGCTGACGCAGAGGATGTGGTGCAGGAAACCTTCCTGCGCTATGCCACCTCCGCACCCAGGTTCGTTTCGAAGGAGCATGAAAAAGCATGGCTGCTCCGGGTGGCCATCAATCTTGCAAAGGATATGCGCAAAACCGTGTGGAATCAGAAAACCATGCAGCTGATCCCGGAGCAATGCGGCTGTATTCCGTTCAAGGAAAAGACCACGGATGTGTACGATGCGGTGATGACGCTGCCGGAAAAATATAGAATTGTAGTGCATCTGTTTTACTATGAGGGCTACTCTGTGCGGGAGATCAGTGATCTGACCGGCTTGCGGGAGCCTACTATTAAAACACAGCTTAGCAGAGGAAGGGCATTGCTGAAAGATATTCTGGAAGGAGCTGAATCTTATGCGTTTTGATGACTCTTACAGACAGAAAATTGACCAGATGCATCTGGATGATGCATTTATCGCAAAACTGGCAGACCAGATGACAGAGGCGGCAACAAATCGAGAGCATATAGAAGTCATGGAAATGGATCCGGGGCAGCCCGGCCGGCACCGCAGAAAGTGGGTCAGTGTGGCAGGCACGATTGCCGCTGCCGCTGCGATTATTGCACTGACTTTGAATATGACGCTTCCCATCAATGAGGGCGTTATCCCTTTGGCACCGGGAAGCGGAACGGGTAACGGATCCCTTTCCGACACCAGTCAGGAGCTGACCAGTTCGATTCTGGCGGTGCGGGAATACCCCTTTACCGGGACGGCGTTTGCCCTGTATCAGGATATGGAGCATACGGTGGATCCGGAGCAGTACAACAGGCTGGAAAGCCGCATCAACAGTTGGTTCTATTATGATACCGAAATGCCGGACGGGGATCCTGCGTTGCATTTATCTTTCCTGGAGCGGGTGACCGAGCCTGCCATGCAGGCGTGGCTGATGCAGATGATGACCGGCTTTGACCAGCAGGAAAATGCAAAAATCCAGGCAAGCGGTCAGGAGCTTGCGTTTGAAGGCTACAATTATGACGGCTTTGAAACGAAGCTGGAGGAGGCAGTGTTGGGGGAGCAGACACAGGCAGTGCTGCTGACCCCGAATCAGGATTTTACAGAATTGTCTCGGAATTGCCGGAAGATTTCTTATCTGTCGGATGGGGATGGTACCTTCTGCGCCATGAACGGGGTGGCAAGTGCCGGATACAATCAGCTCTATTATGATGTGCAGGAGGCTGCATATACCACCACTGACAATGAGGTACACTGGGGCGTGATCGTGTACGAGTACCTGCTGACGCCGGAGGGGACTGTGACGGATGCGTCCACCGGAGATGTGATCGGCAGCTATTTTACCAACGACAGTTATTATGCCAAGATGGATCTTGCCGATGCCAAATACGGCAGCTACGATTCCGGATACACCTTTGAACTGGAGCAGGGCACTGCGCGCACTGCATATCTGTTTGAACTGACCAGTCCGGATGCCAACGGCGATACCTTCACTTTGTACAACAAGTATCCTCTGGAGCAGGAGGGCGCGCTTGTACACGTTCCGAATGAAACGGACGATTACACCCAGCTTGAGGATTTTATCTATTATTACGCCCAGCGGGCGGCAGCTATGCCGTCGGTGGAGGATCTGTCCAGGATCACCGCAAAAGACCAGGATTTCCTGGTATGGGCATTGCAGCAGGTAGAATACATGCGTCATCTGGAATTGCCCGTTGTCTACGACTTCACCCTGGAGGAGATCGAACAATATCTGCAGCTTACCTATAATGAGACGATCACACTGCCCAAGGATGCGGATTACGAGCTTCTGGCAAAGATGGCTGGCGTGACCTATCGGGACGGCGTGTTCTCTTGTTTAAACTCCCAGAGCAATATTGAAAAAGGGGGCACGATCCTGGATCGGAACAGCATGCAGGTGACTGAGCTGGATGATGGGGCGTTCCTGGTGACGGCGGATGCTTATATGTGTCGTCAGAATCAGTGCTACAGCATGATCGATGAAGAGGCGGCAGGCACTTACCGGCTGGAAAATGGTGCGTATACCGTACAGACTTCCAGTCAGTACGGCTGTCAGCATACCCGGCAGTACCTGTTCCGCATGCAGGCGGTGACGGAAAGCCGGACGGATCTGAAGTTGAACATCCGACTGGAGGATGCGGTGCTGAAGGACAGTGCCATCACCTCCATGCAGATTATCAGCAAGGACGAAATGACCCAGTATCTGTCTACGGCGGATGACAGTCCCTTTGCTGACGATGGCACAGCAGCCAATTATCCCACCACCTCCATCCAGGTGCAGCGGGCATCCGTTTTGCCGAACGGGACGCTCCAGGCTGTGGATCAGCGACTGATCGATACCAAAAATGCGGTAGGCATTGAATACCGCACCGTGACCCGGCACAGCGTGACCCTGAACCTGGATGCCAAGCATGTGGACTGCTATATTTACCGGCATGCAGACGGCAAGCTGGCAGCAGTTACAGCGCCCCAGGTGGCTGGTCAAAGCGCCAGCCGGAAGCTGGATCTGCCTGCGGAGGCGGGGGAGTATACCCTCATCGCAGTGGATCGTACCAATTCCGTCAGCTATCTTTGCCTGGTGAAGGTTGGCTGATCTGAAGGCAGTACCACGCTATCTTGGCGGGGGATTGTCTGAACTTGCTTACTTCTCAGGATGACCCGTCAGCCCCATAAGGGCTTGACGGAGTTGTCCTACGTTTTCTCCATCCCATATATACGGACAGCACCGCACAAAGCATGCAATTGCCTTGTACGGTGCTGTCTGTTGTTGGGGATCATGACTCGGCTCGGCTCGTCGTATGGAGCGCTTGCTGTACCAATAGGGGGATTTCTCCGGGCTGCATATGCAGCGCCAGGGCAAATTCCTCGTTGAGTATCTGCTCTGCGCTATGCAGGGCGGCTTCGTCCGAGGAGGACAGTTTTTTGCCGGCTCGACTTTGTGCTTCCTGCTGGGTGTGCAACGATTTGACCATTGTGAGTAGCTGCTCCGGGTCGTCCTGCCTCAGGATCTGATGAAACAGCTCCTTTCTGGCGTTTCGATCCGCACACCACCTACACGGAAGATCCTGTATGTGCTGAATCAGATCGTGTACCTGTGGGGCATCCATCAGGGGTCGCAGCTTGGAAGCCGCAGTGAGGACAGGTATATAGTATACCGAATGTGTACCCTCCCGCAGAGGCTCCAGCTTATAATATTCCGTTTCATGTACTCCATCGAAGCATTTTTTCTCCCTGCTCAGGATCCGGCAGATGCCCGTGGCACTGTACATCACCCAGGAGCCGATTTCAAATTCCATGTTCCATGCCTCCGTTTCAACGGACAGTCCCTCCGGTGCCGGAGCGTATGCTGTCCTATTTATATGATACCATATTTTCGCATGGAATGCCATGGACTTTTTGCATAAAACAACGCTATTGCATGCTGCGCAAAGATGACAAACAGACGGTGCTGCTCCGTTGCATTTGCCGCCGGGGTGTGCTATAATATGCAGGGCGGAGCACGCCCGGAAAGTAGAGGATAGCATGAAGAACATTGTTTTGATCGGGATGCCGGCAACGGGGAAAAGCACGGTGGGTGTAATTCTTGCCAAGCGTCTCGGCTATGATTTTCTGGATACGGATATTGCCATCTGCAAAACAACCGGCAGAACCCTGCCGGTGCTGCTGGAGCAGGAGGGGGTGGATGGCTTTGTCCGCATCGAAGGACAGGTAGCGTCCGGCCTTACATGTGAGGGCACCGTGATTGCCACAGGGGGAAGCATGGTGCTTTCGCCGGGCGCCATGGAACACCTGAAGGAAAACGGGGTGATCGTGTGGCTGGATACCCCCTTGGAGGTGCTGCAGGCACGGCTGCCGGAGCATTTATCCGACCGGGGCGTGGTGGCTCCCAACCACATGACCGTCCGGGAGCTATTTGTACAGCGCCGTCCCCTGTATGAGCAGTATGCGGATTTGACCGTAGCCTGCGATGGGGATATGGAGCATGTGCTGAACCGGCTGGAACGGGGCGTGGCACCTTTTTTGGATGCGGTTGTGTTGTCCCGATAAAGATAAAGTGATCCCCCGGTGTACGGAAGGAACCGTATGCCGGGGGATTTTTTGCTTATTTTGTAATGGTGATGGTGTATGTATCGTTTTCCAGGGCACCCACTGTGATGGTAACCCCCGGATCGATGGACTCGTTCTCGGAACTGTCATACCAGCCAAAGCCGGATACGCTGTTGTTGATTACATCGCCCTGGTGGAAGAAGTTATCCCCATCTGTGTCGTTGACGATGCGGATGGCACGGATGCCCACCCCATCGTTGTTGTACTCGGTGCCATTCTGGTACTTGAGGTAGGTGTACCAGTAATCCCGCTGGAGGGTGGCGTTGATGTGATAAATGCGCACACCGCTGCCGCTGGTCTGCCACCAGGGGAGACTACTGTTGTTGGCCTGGGCACTGGCGTATTCGATCACAAAATATTCGGAGAAATACTGGCCATCCAGTTCCCCGTAGGGAATGATGACGCAGTTGCCGTTCTGGGTCTGTGCGTTGTGCAGGGTAAAGGTCTGGATGCCGGTGGTATTGTCATACACTGCGATCTGGTCGGACTGATACCAGCCCAGCATCAGTTTGGAGAAGGCACCGAAATCAGAGGATGCGTCCGTATCCATCAGTTCAATGCCGGCAGCGCCGTGCATGCCCTCGCTGTCCGTGCCCCAGTACAGGTAATAATCCGGCAGACCCATGCAGTGTCCCATTTCGTGGAGATAGCTGCTGACAAAGTTCTTATAATCAGTTTCGCTTTCAATCTGGGCATTGCCTGTGATAATGTGGCCGATCGCCATGCCGTCTACCCGATAGCTTTCGTCCCCGAATGCACCGGCGCAGGGCCACCAGTCCGTATCCCCTGCAGCGGTGGGCACGGTGAACAGCGTGGCATCAATCTTGCCGTCTCCATTGCCGTCAAATTTGGTGAAGTCCTCGCTGTCCTTGAAGGCTTCGTAGCACTCCTTTGCCAGCTTTACCTTATCAGTGCCGTATGCGGAGGCGTTTTCCCTGGTGGTATAGCGGAAGGTCTTTCCGCCCAGCTCCATAGCTCCCTTGGAGGAGCGGCTGTAGAAGGCACGCATGCTTTCAAAAGGATAGATGGCGCTTTCCGTACTCTCCGGTCCAAAGGCAATCTGATCGATGTATTCGGCGGAGGGATCATAGGTATACTGGCAATCCGGGAAGTCTACATAGAAGATCACCAGCTCTGCC
Source organism: Ruminococcus sp. CAG:379 (assembly GCF_000434255.1). Classification (NCBI taxonomy): domain Bacteria; kingdom Bacillati; phylum Bacillota; class Clostridia; order Eubacteriales; family Oscillospiraceae; genus Ruminococcus; species Ruminococcus sp. CAG:379. The sequence continues at coordinate 27,008 of NZ_FR894889.1, forward strand.
TCTCCCTGGGAGGGGAGGGACGCCTTGACTTCCTTGATGGGCGCATCGATAAACTGCGCATCCGGAACGTCGATTTCCTCATAAATGCCGATTGGCTCTGCAAAGCCCAGACAGATGCGCTTGATATACGCCAGGTCAATGCTGTCTACGGTGCCGTTTGCGTCAGCATCCGCATTCAGCCCGTATTCCGCCATCAGCGGCTGGGCATTGGTCAGATGCTTGGAAAGAATTACGGCGTCCGCAATGGTTATGGTCTGATCCTGATTCAGATCTCCCCGGTAACCCCTGAGGACGGTGTGCTTTGCCGCTGAGGATGAAAGTCCCGGCAGCATGGCGGCTGCGCAGACAGTAGCCAGCAGCCCTGCATGGATGCGATGGATTCTGTTCATGTTTTCCCCCTGTTCTGTGCGTCATGTATGCACATTTTGTTAACAATACAATTATACTAGTATTTTCATAACATGTCAATATACTTTTGTAACTTTCGCAATATGTTTTCAATCCATACAGAAAAGCCGTCCGGAATGGTTTCCGGACGGCTTTGTGCGGGGACAGTATCGTTTTAGGGAGTGTTGACACTAAGATAATATGCAGATTTTCGAGCATAAATTTTACGTAGACAAGGCAAAAAGTCGCAGGCAGGCTGTCGCCTGTCAAGACTTTTTAACGCAGAATGCGTGAAATTTTGCCGAAAAGATGCGTTGTTAAGCTTAGTGTCAACACGACCTAAGGCAACACCTCACATCGCTTGTGAAATGTGACCTGAAACAAAGGGAGGAAGCACATGTGGCAGGCCCGAAGCAGGATCATCGCCAGAATAATCACACCAGTGACGATGAAAATGCCTGCCATGCCCTTGCCCATAATGGGCAGTGTATCCAGAAACGCTTGTACATTCAAACTCATTTGTTTCACCTCATCCCAGCATATTCAGCAGCAGTCCGCCCGCAATGACAGATGCGATCTGTCCGGAAACGTTGACCCCCACCGAGTGCATCAGCAGGAAGTTTTCCGGATCCTCTTTCAGTCCCATTTTGTGTACCACTCTTGCAGACATGGGGAATGCAGAGATGCCGGCGGCACCGATCATAGGATTGAGTTTCTTCTCCTTGGGCAGGAACAGGTTGATGATCTTTGCTACCAGCACGCCGCCGGCGGTGTCAAAGATGAATGCCACAAGCCCCAGACCGATGATCAGCAGGGTGTTCAGAGTCAGGAAATATTCCGCCTGCATTTTGGTGGCGATGGTGATGCCCAGGAACAGGGTCACCAGGTTGGACAGTACCTTTTGCGCCGTTTCCGACAGGGAGTTCAGTACACCGCATTCCCGGATCAGATTGCCGAACATCAAAAAGCCGATCAGCGCCACGCTCCGGGGAGATACGATGCCGGTGATCATGGTGATGATAATGGGGAACAGGATCTTGGTGCGCTTGGAAATTTTCCGCTGATGATAGGGCATCCGGATCAGCCGCTCCTTTTTGGTGGTCAGCAGCTTGATCACCGGGGGCTGCACCAGGGGAACCAACGCCATGTAGGAGTATGCGGCAACCATAATGGCGCCGATGTACTTGGAGTGCATGTAGTTGGCAACGAAAATGGATGTGGGGCCGTCCGCAGCGCCGATGATGCCGATGGATACCGCATCCTTCACGTCAAAGCCCAGCAGGGACGCCAGACTGAAGGTGAAGAAGATGCCGAACTGGGCGGCGGCACCGAAGATCATCAGCTTGGGGTTGGACAGCAGAGGCTCAAAGTCGATCATGGCACCGATCCCCACAAACAGCAGCAGGGGGAACAGCTCGTTGGCGATGCCCGCCCCGAACAGCACGTCTATGACGCCTACCTCCTCGGTTCCGTTGTAGATCTGAGTGACGGCGCCGGACAGGGGCAGGTTTA
>NZ_FR894889.1:28912-32652 GCF_000434255.1 Ruminococcus sp. CAG:379
CGGACAGGGGCAGGTTTACCAGAATGGCGCCGAACCCCATGGGCAGCAGCAGGGTTGGCTCCATGTCCTTTTTGATGGCAAGGTAGATCAGACAGCCGCCGATCACCCACATGACCACCTGCTGCCAGGTAATGTTGGTCACATTTGAAAAAAGCTCCAGCATAAAAATCCTCCTTTTTTGAGGCAGTATCCCCAGAGCTATCCGGGATGCCGCCCTGCAGCAGCGCAAAAGAAAAGACCTTTACCGAATGCCGGAGCAGTGCCGCAGCTGCTGTGCGGTACTGTGCCGAGAAATCCGATAAAAGTCTTACTGTTTCAGTCAGAAGCGGGCTTCGTGCCGGATTGCCGAAGCCGTGTATTGACGCCAAAGACACGGGCAGATGCCCGCCAGTTACTCCCTTTTATGCGTGTTGCTACTATATCAAAAGTATTATAGCATATCGTGCTGCATTTTTCAACCCCGGCAACGAAAAAATTGTACTATCACACTTTTGAGGGCATGCTCTTGACAAAGGGCGAAAAAGGGCGTATAATGACACTGTTGCCGCAGAGTATGCGGTGTATTCTGAAATCAAATGCAAAATAGGGGAGCTGGACAAGATTCGGCTGAGAGGAAGTATGCTTCGACCCGACCTGATGCGGATAATGCCGCCGTAGGGATTTTTTGCTTTTCTCATGAAACAGAAAGCAGAATGTATCGGGAAAGGCAGATACATTCTGCTTTTTTATTTTGCAGGAAAGAGGAAGCTATGATGTATCATACACAGATGGAAGCTGCGAAAGCAGGGGTCATCACCGAAGCCATGGAAATTGTGGCGAAGAAGGAACGCATGGAGCCGGAAAAGCTCCGGGAGTTGGTTGCGAAGGGCTGGGTTGCCATTCCCGCAAACGTCAACCACAAATCCCTGTCTCCGGAGGGCATTGGTACCGGCATGCGCACCAAGATTAATGTGAATCTGGGCATTTCCGGAGACTGCAAGGATTATGACGCTGAGATGGAGAAGGTGAAAATGTCCATTCGCTACGGGGCGGAGGCCATCATGGATCTGTCCAACTACGGCAAGACCAACACCTTCCGCAAGAAGCTGATTGAGATGTCGCCTGCCATGATTGGCACGGTGCCTATGTACGATGCCATCGGCTATCTGGAAAAGGATCTGTTGGAAATCAAGGCGGAGGATTTCTTAAAGGTGGTGGAGGCGCACGCCAAAGAAGGCGTGGACTTTATGACCATCCACGCCGGCATCAACCGGCGCTGCGTGGAAGCTCTGAAACGGGACAAGCGGACGATGAATATCGTATCCCGGGGCGGCTCCCTGCTGTTTGCCTGGATGGAAATGACTGGAAATGAGAATCCCTTCTATGAGCATTTTGATGAGGTGCTGGATATTTTATATAAGTATGATGTGACCGTCAGCCTGGGTGACGCACTGCGTCCCGGCTGCATTGATGATTCCAGCGACGCAGGGCAGATCTCCGAGCTGATCGAGCTGGGTGCTCTGACCAAGCGGGCATGGGACAGAAACGTTCAGGTCATGATTGAGGGGCCGGGGCATATGGCGATCAATGAAATTGCCGCCAATATGCAGCTGGAAAAGCGGATTTGCCACAATGCCCCCTTCTATGTGCTTGGGCCGGTGGTGACCGATATTTTCCCGGGGTATGACCACATTACCGCTGCCATCGGCGGTGCCATTGCTGCCTCCAGCGGTGCAGATTTCCTGTGTTATGTGACACCGGCAGAGCATCTTCGGCTGCCGGATGTAAACGATGTGCGGGAGGGCATTATGGCCACCAAGATCGCTGCCCATGCGGCGGATATTGCAAAGGGTATCCCCGGCGCAAGAGAGCAGGACGATCTGATGGCGCAGGCACGGCACAAGCTGGACTGGGAGGAAATGTTCAAGATCGCAGCGGACGGGGAAAAGGCACGTCGCTACTTTGAATCCATTCCGCCCCAGGATCGGCATTCCTGCTCCATGTGCGGCAAGATGTGCGCTGTCCGTACCACCAACATGATCCTGGAGGGCAAGAAGGTCACATTCTGCTCTGAAAAGTAAGGCAACGCTACGCAATTTTTGTGCGGTGTTGCCGTAAGAGCAGCAACTGAATGCCGGGCATCATCCTGCCCGGCCCGTCAAAGGGGGAGCGCCCTGGGGCGGTAAGCTATGCGAGGGAGCCTGTGGAACAGGCTGAGAGGGTATTGAAGCGATGCTTCCATTACCGACCGTCAAAGGGGATTCCTCTGTGCATAGCTTGGGCTTGTACAGTGGAATCCGAAAATCTGTACAAGAAGGATGAGAAACATGAAAACAACACACAAAAGCAATCTGATGAAACTGGTTATGCTGGCAATGCTGGTGGCCATCGGCGTGGTGATCTCCCCGATTCTCCGGGTGGAGGGCATGTGCCCCATGGCGCACTTTATCAACATTGTCTGCGCCGTGCTGCTAGGTCCCTGGTATTCCCTGCTGTGCGCCGTGCTGATTGGCATCATCCGCATGACCTTTATGGCCATTCCGCCGCTGGCACTGACCGGTGCGGTTTTCGGCGCATTCCTGTCCGGCATGTTCTACCGGCTGTCCAAGGGGAAACTGATCGCCGCCTTTCTGGGTGAGGTGTTCGGCACCGGCATCATCGGGGCTATTGTGTCCTATCCGGTGATGACCTATCTGGTGGGCAGAACCGGGCTGACCTGGTTTTTCTACGTGCCCTCCTTCATCAGCGGCACCCTGATCGGGGGCAGTCTTGCCTTTGTGTTCCTGCGGGCACTGGCGAAAAACGGACAGCTTGCCCGGTTTCAGACCGCTTTGGGCAGTGTGTCCTACGCAGTCTCCTCCGATGTGTGGAGCAATGCGGTTGGCATTGCGGCACTGGGACTGATCGGCTATCTGGCATCGGTGGTTCTGCTGAAAATGCTGCTGAAGCTGTCCGGCACCTGGGTGACCGTTGTGCCCTATGCGCTGGTGGGTGCGGCATTGCTGGCGGCTGTCATTTATCTGATCCGGAACCGGAGTCAGCTGCGGCAGCAGGCATAAGGGAGGCTTTTCATGAAGAAGCGGATTTGCATGCTGCTGGAGCAGCTCCGGCAGAAGCAGCCTCTGGTACATTGCATCACCAACCCTATTTCCATCAACGATTGCGCCAATGCTCTGCTGGCGGTTGGAGCAAGACCCATGATGGCGGAGCATCCCCGGGAGGTGGCGGGTATCACCGCCCATGCCGGGGCGCTGCTGCTGAATCTGGGAAACATTACGGATGTGCGGATGGAGTCCATGCAGCTGGCAGGGCGGACAGCCATGCAGGCAAAGGTACCGGTGATCCTGGATCTGGTTGGGGTGGCATGCTCCGATTTGCGGCGGGAATTCGCCCTGCATTTGCTGGAGCAGATGCATCCGACGGTGCTTCGGGGAAACCGAACTGAGATCCGTGCCATGCAGGAGCAGATTCATGCGGATGGCGTGGACGTGTCCCGGGAGGATGCAGCAGATACGGGAGCGTATCTCAATGCCGCCCGGCAACTTGCCGCTCGGTATGACACGGTGGTGCTGACCAGCGGCGCTGCGGATGATGTGACTGATGGACAGAAGCATGTGCGTGTGCTGGGAGGCACGGAGCTGCTTTCCCATGTGACCGGCACCGGTTGTATGCAGGGGGCTTTGATCGCCGCTTACCTGGCGGTGGGTGCGCCCCTGGAGGCGGCAGTGTGCGGTGCAGCCGTGTTGGACGCTGCCGCTTCC
>NZ_FR894889.1:32711-45878 GCF_000434255.1 Ruminococcus sp. CAG:379
CACAGCGCTCTGGCGGACGGACTGTGGAATCTGTTGCCGGAGCAGCTTTGTAAATATTGTGAAATCGAGGAACAGCTATGAAATTTGATCCCACATTGTATTTGGTAACCGACAGCAGTCAGTATGAGGAGGACGCATTTCTTTCCGTCATAGATGGGGTGTGCAGCGCCGGTATCACTCTGCTGCAGCTGCGGGAAAAGGAACGCTCTACCCGGGAATACCTCCGACTGGCACGGGCTGTCCGGCAGATTACTGACCGGTACGGGATTCCTCTGATTCTGGATGATCGGGCGGATGTGGCTGCTGCATGCGGCTGTGCCGGGGTGCATGTCGGGCAGGAGGATCTGCCTGTGGAGGATGCCCGGCGGATCCTGGGAGCGGACAAGATCGTGGGAGCAACGGCGAAAACCCCGGAACAAGCAAGGATCGCCTATGCCCAGGGGGCGGATTACCTGGGCTGTGGCGCCGTGTATCCCACCACCACCAAGGTGCGCACGGTGCTGACTCCTGTGGAAACCATTCGGCAGATCTGCGAAAGCGTGCCCATTCCGGTGAATGCCATCGGGGGATTGAACCGGGGGAACCTGGAGATACTGCGGGGCGTGCCCATCCGGGGCGTTTGCGTGGTGTCCGCCATCATGAAGGCAGCGGATCCGGCACTGGAAACCCGGCTGCTGAAGGAAGTTGTCCGGGCACTGCTGGAGGATGCACCGTGCGCTGCGCATTGACCATTGCCGGTTCGGATTCCGGCGGCGGCGCTGGGATCCAGGCGGATCTGAAAACCTTTGCTGCCCATCATTTGTACGGAGCATCCGTCATCACCGCAGTGACTGCCCAGAATACTCTGGGGGTACGGGAAAGCTTTCCGCTGCCCCCGGAGATTGTGGCGGCACAGCTTTCCGCCGTGCTGGAGGATCTGCATCCGGCAGCCATCAAAATCGGCATGCTGGGGAATGGGGACATCGTCCGGACTGTCAGCCGGGTGCTGGCTCAGTATCCGGATGTCCCGGTGGTGCTGGATCCCATCATGCTGTCCACTTCCGGACACCCCTTACTGGATCCGGAGGGGGTATCCGCCATGGAGCAGCTTTTGTTTTCACGGGCAGCTCTGATTACCCCCAATCTGCCGGAGGCACAGGCATTGACCGGCTTGCCCTTGTCGGATCTGCATGCTGTAAAGGCAGCGGCACAGCTGCTGTACCGCACCTATGGCTGCGGCGTGCTCATCAAGGGGGGGCACAGTGCCGGAGAGCCGGTGGATGTGCTGTATGATGGCAGTCTGCATGTTTTCACCGGGAAGCGTATTCCCGGCAGGGATGTGCACGGCACCGGCTGTACCCTGTCCTCCGCCATTGCGGCAGGGCTTGCACAGGGCATGGCGCTGCCGGAGGCGGTACAGGGGGCGAAGCGGTATCTGTCCTGTGCCATGGAGGACGCTTTTTCTGTTGGAGGTGGCGCTCCCGTGCTGAATCATTTTTTTAGATAAAAATGTATTTGAATAAGTTTCATAGTACATGATATCAAATACAAGTATGGAGCGATAATATGAATGATCCGAAAATTCCCGATAATAGTCTTACTGATCGTATTAGAACTATTATTAAATTGACTGAATATATGGGAGAAGGGGCGTTTGAGTTTGATGCTCCCATTTCAGAGGAAGAAATCGAGCCATGGGAAAAAATGGTATAAATATACCCGAATCTTATAAGGATTGGCTTAGATTCTCAAAAAGTGCTACAATAAGAGGAACAGCAGCAACATTCTATGAACCTAAGGATTTTATCACAGATAATGCCAAAAAGCCATATGATGTTCCCCATGAATGTATTGTTATCGGCGAACTTGGAGGTTGGGGAGTAAGCATTTGCTTTTATGCTGAAACTGGTGAGATCATGCATGTCGATCATGGAGAAATATGCAGAGGACTTGACTTTGGAGATATCCTTGATTGGGTGATAGAAACTCTTGAAGACTGTATTAAATAAGCTTAAGGGTTTTTTACGATTTATTGTCATTACTAGAGAAAAAACGACCCGGAGGAAATATCCCTTCGGGTCGTTTGCTGTATCATACGCAAGTTTTGCATGGCGACGAATCAGGTTCCCTTCACCCGGGCATAAGCCACGATCACGGAACGAGGGGCAGCCCAGATGTTGGTGCAGCCCTCCCAACTGCTCTGGGTCTGGTAAATGGGGGGATCCGCATGGGGCAGGGCGGTGTTGCAGGCAATGTGCCAGTACAGATGCTCCGGCAGATCCGGCATCTGGATCTTCTGGTTTTCCCAAAAGGTGTTGATGCCCAGGAATACCATATCGTCCGCTCCGGTTTTCGGATGCTTGCCGGAAAAGAGAATGCCAATGACCCGGGTATCCGGGTGACAGTCTGTATGCCAGGGAAATGCATTGTGAATGCTGACGGCGGGGAAGTTGGTGCTTGCCGGTTCCAGATTTTCTGTAATGCAGGGGTGTGCCTTTCGCAGAGCGATCATATCCCGGCAGAACCGGAAGATCTCCTGATTTTTCTCCAGCAGGGACCAGTCCAGCCAGGATACTTCGTTGTCCTGACAGTAGGGATTGTTGTTGCCGAACTGGGTGTTGCAGAATTCATCTCCCGCAAGGAACATGGCTGCGCCCCGGCTGCACAGCAGGGTGGCAAAGGCGTTTTTGATAAGCCGCATGCGCAGTGCCCGGATCTCCTGATTGTCCGTGTCTCCCTCGGCACCGCAGTTCCAGCTGTTTCCACAGTTGTCCCCGTCCGTATTGTTCCAGCCGTTGGCTTCGTTGTGTTTGGTGTTGTAGGCGTACAGATCATACAGGGTAAAGCCGTCGTGACAGGTGAGAAAATTGACGGAGGCATTGTCCCCCCGGTATACCGGGTCGTACAGATCCGTAGAGCCGGTGATCCGGTTGATGGCTGCCTGCGCCATGCCCGCATCTCCCTTTAAGAAGCAGCGCAGATCGTCCCGGTATCTGCCGTTCCATTCCGCCCAGCGGCGCAGAGAGGAGAAGCTGCCCACCTGGTACAGCCCGCCGGCGTCCCATGCTTCGGCGATCAGCTTCACCTTGCTGAGCACCGGGTCATAGGCAAGATTTCGCAGCAGGGGCGGATTCCGCATGGGAGAGCCGTCCTCGTTCCTGCCCATGATGGCTGCCAGGTCAAACCGGAAGCCGTCGATCCGGTATTCCGTTGCCCAGTACCGGAGACAGTTCAGGATGAACTGCTGCACCACCGGGTGGTTGCAGTTGAAGGTGTTGCCGCAGCCGCTGAAATTGAAGTAGCTGCCGTCCGGCGTGAGCATATAGTACACGTTGTTGTCGATGCCCTTGAAGCTGAAGGCGGAGCCCTGTTCATTGCCCTCTGCTGTGTGGTTGAACACCACATCCAGGATCACTTCAATGCCGTGTTCATGCAGCACACGGATCATCTGCTTGAGTTCATTGCCCTCCCGGTTGTATTCGTTTTCGGAGCTGTAGCTGGTGTTGGGAGAGAAGAAGCTGACGGTGTTGTAGCCCCAGTAATTGTACAGGGTTTTGCCGTCAATGATTCTGGCATCCTCCAGCTCGTTGAATTCAAACACCGGCATCAGCTCCACTGCATTGATTCCAAGCGCCAGCAGATGGGGCAGCTTCTCCAGAATGCCGGCAAAGGTGCCCGGATGGGCAACGCCGGAGGTGCTGCTCCGGGTAAAGCCGCGGACATGCATTTCATAGATAATCAGATCCCGCAGGGGGAGCTCCGGACTGCGCATATCGCCCCAGTCAAAGCTTTCGGTAACCACCCGTGCGTGATACTGGTGATCGTTTGCGGCATTTTCGCCCCATTTATGCTGACCGGTGACGGCTCTTGCGTAAGGATCCAGCAGGATCCGTTCCTTGTTGAACAGCAGTCCCTTCCGGGGATCGTGGGGGCCGTCCATCCGGTAGGCGTACTCAAATTCCGTAATATCCAGCCCGAACACGATAATGGAGAACACATCTCCGATCCGGTAGGAAGCCGGAATGGGGATCACTGCATAGGGGGTCTTTTCCTTCCGGTGAAACAGCAGCAGCTCACAGCTGGTGGCGTTGGCGGAAGAAATGGTAAAGTTGACTGCATTGGGCATTGCGGTTGCCCCCTGGATCAGGTGATTGCCTGGACGTACCGGAAAACCGCTGATGGTATCCACGGGGATCAGGGGCATGTTTGTAATGACTGCCATGGTTATCTTCCTTCTTTGATTGATATACCCTTTTATTATAAGCGAATCCCGGAAAAAATGCAAGCGGCAGGGATATCCGCTTGCGGCTGGGGAAAAAGTGTGCTATAATGGTGTCGGCAGAAAGCAGGGAGGAAGCATATGAAAATTCAGATATTCGGAAAAGCAAAAAGCTTTGACACCAAGAAGGCGGAGCGGTATTTCAAGGAACGGGGCATTTCCTTTCAGTCGGTAGACATTCTTCGGAAGGGGCTGAGCCGGGGCGAACTGGACAGCGTGCTTCGGGCAGTGGGCGGTCTGGAGGCGGTGATTGACGATACGGCAAAGGACTACTGCATGATCAAATATCTGCTGGAGGATGCAAAGCTGGAAAAGCTGATGGAGCAGCCCAGCCTGTACCGCACCCCCATCGTCCGCAACGGCAGACAGGCTACTGTGGGCTACTGCCCGGAGATATGGAAGCAGTGGGAAGAGGCGGAGCATCATGCAATGTGAAAGCTGTGTCTATTATGTATATGATGAGGAGCTGGACTGCTACAGCTGCCTGGTAGAGCTGGACGAGGACGAATACGGCAGATTCCTCCGGGGAGAATGCCGCAGCTGTCCCTATTACCGGCTGGATGATGAATACGGTGTGGTCAGACACCAGATGTGAGGGATCAGAATGGGAAAAGAAGTAAAGACAAATGCGATGCGGATCCTGGACAGACTGAAGCTGCCCTATACGCTGAACAGCTACGAGTGCAAGGAGTTCATTGACGGGGTACACATTGCGGATATGCTGGGGCAGGATCCTGCCCAGTCCTTCAAGACCCTGGTGTGCAGCGGCAAGGGGGGCGGCTATTATGTATTCGTATTGCCGGTTGCCCGGGAGCTGGATCTGAAAAAAGCCGCCCGTGCAGTGGGCGCCAAGGCGGTGGAGTTGCTGCCGGTGAAGGAGATCAACGCTGTCACCGGATACATCCGGGGCGGCTGTACTGCCATCGGCATGAAAAAACAGTATCCTACGGTGATCGATCAGTCTGCCGGGGAATTTGACCGGATCATCATCAGCGGCGGACGCATCGGCAGCCAGATTTTTCTCGCACCGGACGATTTCATCAAAGCCACCGGAGGCAGCTACGGGGATATTCTTGCGGAGATGTAACTCCATTCCGTTTTTGCATGGTGCGGCACTGGGTTTTTTCGAAAAATGCTTGCAAGGCGACAGGGAATATGGTACAATATTATGATGCAGGGCGGAGTTACAGCATCCCTCTGTGAAAAAACGGGAAAGGAGAAAGGTCTGCGTATTTACGCAGGTCATACTTAAAATATGTTCCGAATTGTTCAGAAAAGAGTACTCAATGATGCGGTAGTACTGATGGAATTTGAAGCCCCTTACATTGCCAAGAAGGCACAGGCAGGGCAGTTTATTATTTTCCGCATCGATGAGCAGGGGGAGCGGATTCCGCTGACCATTGCTGATTACGACCGGGAGAACGGCACCATTACAATCATTTTTCAGATCGTGGGCAAGTCCACACAGCATCTTGCCACCCTCAACGAAGGGGATACCATTCTGGATCTGGTAGGGCCTCTGGGAGTTCCTACCCACCTGGATCCGGATGTAAAGCGGGTATGCGTTGTGGGGGGCGGCGTAGGCTGCGCCATTGCATATCCCCAGGCCAAGGCGCTCCACAGTAGGGGCATCTATGTGGACGTAATTGCCGGCTTCCGCAGCAAGGATATTGTGATTCTGGAGGATGAGTTCAAGGCTGTGTGCAATGAACTGGTGCTCTGCACCGATGACGGCAGCTACGGCAAGAAGGGCTTTGTGACCAACGCCCTGCAGGAGCTGATCGATGCAGGCAGAAATTATGACGCTGTCATTGCCATCGGACCGGTGCCTATGATGAAGTTTGTCTGCAAGGTAACAGAGCCTTATAATCTGAAGACCATCGTATCCCTGAACCCCATCATGATCGACGGCACAGGCATGTGCGGCGGATGTCGGGTAACAGTGGGGGGCAAGATTCGTTATGCCTGCGTAGAGGGCCCGGATTTCGACGGCCACCAGGTGGACTTTGACGAGCTGATGCGCCGCAACGGCACATATAGAGAATACGAGCAGCACTGTCGGCTGATGGCACAGGCTGAAAAATAATCGGAAAGGAGCATATATGGACAGGCTCTGCCCATATTGATAGAAAGCTATGGCTAACATGTCTTTAAAGAAGGTGCCCATGCCGGAGCAAAAGCCGGAAGTGCGGGCACGGAACTTTCAGGAAGTAACCCTGGGCTATTCCAAGGCAATGGCAATGGAGGAAGCCTCCCGCTGTCTGAACTGTAAGAACAAGCCCTGCGTATCCGGATGCCCGGTAGGAGTTCGGATCCCGGAGTTTATTGCATGTGTTGCAGCAGGGGATTTTGACAAGGCGTATGACATCATCACTTCCACCAACGGTCTGCCGGCAGTCTGTGGTCGTGTATGTCCCCAGGAGCATCAGTGCGAGGGTAAGTGCGTTCGGGGCATCAAGGGCGAACCGGTGGGCATTGGCCGACTGGAGCGCTTTGTAGCAGATTACAAGATGGAGCAGGGAAACACCAAGGTTGAGGTTCCTGCCTCCAACGGACATAAGGTAGCGGTAGTCGGCGCAGGCCCCAGCGGTCTGACCTGTGCGGGGGATCTGGCTCGGCTGGGCTATCAGGTTACCGTATTCGAGGCATTCCACGTTGCCGGCGGCGTGTTGATGTACGGCATTCCGGAGTTCCGTCTGCCTAAGGCCATTGTACAGAAGGAGATCAAGACTCTGAAGGCACTGGGTGTGAACATCATGACCGATATGGTGATCGGCAAGGTTTTGTCTGTGGATGAGCTGCTGGAGGATGGCTACGAGGCGATCTTCATCGGCTCCGGTGCAGGTCTGCCCCGGTTCATGGGCATCGAGGGCGAGGCGCTGGTAGGTGTTTGCTCCGCCAACGAGTACCTGACCCGGATCAATCTGATGAAGGGCTATCTGGAGGAGTATGATACCCCGGTCATCAAGTCCAAGCGGGTCGCAGTGGTGGGCGGCGGCAACGTTGCCATGGACGCTGCAAGAAGCGCAATGCGTATGGGTGCGGAGCATGTATACATCGTGTACCGCCGTTCCGAGGAGGAGATGCCTGCCCGGAAGGAAGAGGTACATCACGCCAAGGAAGAGGGCATTGAGTTTTTGAATCTGAACAATCCGGTGAAGATCATCGGAGACGAAAACGGCAGAGTCTGCGCCATGGAGTGCATCCGCATGGAGCTGGGCGAGCCGGATGAAAGCGGACGCCGCAGCCCCATCCCGGTGGAGGGCTCCAACTACAATTTGGAGGTGGATACAGTGATCATGTCCATCGGCACCTCTCCGAATCCTCTGATCCGGACTACCACTTCTGGTCTGGAGGCAAACAAGCGGGGCTGTCTGATCGTGGACGAGGCTATGTGTACCACCAAGGAAGGCGTGTATGCCGGCGGTGACGCAGTGACCGGTGCAGCAACGGTAATCCTGGCCATGGGTGCCGGCAAGACGGCTGCCCAGTCCATCGACAAGTACATTCAGAACAAGTAAAATCAACGAGGAGGAACAGTATGTTTACGAGTTTGCACACATTCGCAGCTGAACAGAGTGCCACCAACGGTGGTGCGTATGGCTTGGTGGGGATCCTGCCCTGGGTGATTGTTCTGGTTGCGCTGTACTTCATTATGATTCGTCCGCAGCGCAAGAAGGAAAAGGAGACCATCCGGATGCGCTCCAATATCCAGATCGGTGACGAGATTCTGACCATCGGCGGCATTGTAGGCATCGTTGTGCGCAAGGGCGAGGATACTGTAGTCATTGAAACCGGCGGCGACCGCAGCAAGTTGCGGATCCGGATTGAGGCTGTGCAGGAAAACCTGACTGCACAGGAGGAAGCGGCAAAGGAGAAGAAGGAAAAGCAGAATGCCAAGCTGACCCCCGGCGCACCGAAAAAGGAAAAGCCCAAAAAGGAAAAGAGCGAATCCGAGGAATAAGCCCTTGCATCCATGCATATGCTCAAACAGCATAGGACATGGAGGGCATGGGTATGAGCCGACGAACACGTAGAGCAGCTCCGTGGTACCGCAAGTATTTGCTTGCGATTGCCGGGGGGCTGCTTCTTTGTATGGGCATTCTCAGCTTGGGAGCACTGGCTGCATCCCTGGTGGATCTGCCCCGATGGGTGATGAACAGCCTGGTGCTGGCAGCGCTGGGCTGCGGCGCATATCTGACCGGCTTACTGGCAGGGCGGCGCCACCGTCGGCATGGGCTGCGGAACGGGGGTCTGCTGGGGGTGCTGTTGGGAATCTGCGTGCTTGGGATCAGTACAGCCTGTACAGGACATGTACCGCATCTGCACGCTTTGGTGCGGCTGGTGTGGATGGCGGTCTGCGGCGGCGCAGGGGGCGTACAAGGCGTCAATCAGAAGCAGCCGGGGGTGCCGGAGGAGTAAATTTCATACTTTCTGTATATCTGAGTCGAGATTCTACATATTTTTATCATTTAATGATTAGAAAAGGGTTGAAATGTCGCGGATCCTGTGATATAATAGATGTAAATTCTGATGAGATTGGTGGAGGTTAGTATGAAACACATTCAGACAATCAATAAGGCAAATCTGAAGGAAACTGCAAAGAAGGGCGGCTGCGGCAAGTGCCAGGCATCTTGTCAGTCTGCTTGTAAGACTTCTTGTACAGTTGCAAATCAGAAGTGTGAGAAATAATTGAACTAAAAATGAGCGTGATGAAAAGGGGCAGTAGTGTCCCTTTTCATTTTATCAGCAGATTTATGCCGCTGCCATGCGGCGGAATGGGGTAACTGGATATGATACACAAGTTTAAACTAAACGGATTCAATATTGTGCTGGACGTGAACAGCGGCGGTGTCCATGTAGTGGACGAGCTGACCTATGATCTGCTGGACAATGTGCAGCCGCCCTTTGCACCGGAATGTCCCCAGGAGGTTGTCAGCAAGCTGACCCGGTTTTATGCGCCGGAGGATATCCGTTCCTGCTATGCGGAGATCCTGGAGCTGTACAAGGACAAGATTCTCTTTTCGGAGGATGATTACGAGAAATTTGCCAAGTATTCCGTTGCAGCACCGGTCAAGGCCATGTGTCTGCATATTGCTCATGACTGCAATCTGAGATGTGAATACTGCTTTGCATCCACCGGTGATTTCGGCAAGGGTCGGAAGCTGATGCCCTTGGAGATCGGCAAAAAAGCCATTGATTTTCTGCTGGAGCAGTCCGGGGATCGGGAGACTCTGGAACTGGACTTTTTTGGCGGTGAGCCTTTGATGAACTTTGATGTGGTCAAGGAAGTGGTGAAATACGCTCGCAGCAAGGAGCAGGAATACGGCAAGCGGTTCCGCTTTACCATTACCACCAACGGCATGCTGCTGACGGATGATAAGATCGACTTCATCAACAAGGAAATGTCCAACGTGGTGCTGTCCCTGGACGGTAGACGGGAGGTCAACGACCGGGTGCGCAAGCGTGTGGACGGTACCGGCTGCTACGACCGGATCCTGCCTGCGTTCCAGAAGCTGGTGGCACAGCGTGGGGATAAGGATTACTATGTGCGGGGCACCTTTACCAAGTACAATCTGGATTTCTCCGATGATGTGTTCAGCCTGTATGATGCAGGCTTTGACCAGATTTCCGTGGAGCCGGTGGTCAGTGATCCTGCAAAGCCCTATGCTCTGACCGAACGGGAGCTGTCTGATATTTTCTGTGAATATGAGCGGCTGGCAAGCCGGATCCTGGAGGCACAGAAGCAGGGGAAGCGGTTCAACTTCTTCCACTTCATGATCGACCTGGATCAGGGCCCCTGCGCCATCAAGCGGCTGCGGGGCTGCGGCTGCGGCAATGAATATGTTGCCATTACGCCGGACGGAGATATTTACCCATGTCATCAGTTTGTAGGCATGGAAGAATACAAGATGGGGAACCTGGATGAGGGAACCTTTAATCTGGATATCAAGGCGGAGTTTGCGGCGGCGCATGTATACACCAAGCCGGAATGTAAGCAGTGCTGGGCGAAATTTTATTGCAGCGGCGGATGCAATGCCAACAACTACCAGTATGCAGGGGATATCCACAATGCCCACAAGTTCTCCTGCCAGCTTCAGAAAAAGCGGCTGGAGTGTGCCATTATGATTAAGGCGGCGCACCTTGCGGAGGATCTTGCAGACAAATAAAACGTGTCGGCGCAGATAAGAAACATTTTAGCCCGGAAGTGGTTTGATTGAACTGCTTCCGGGCTTATTTGCATATGACATTTGGACATAAATGGGATGCATCAACCTAAATCGTACGATGAATAGCCAAATTCGATTATCATCCTTTGCAGTTCTCTAAACTGCTTCCGGTTTTCAGATTTTGAGAATATACCTTTTTTGTTGAAAAGAATTTTGGTGGGTCTTTCAGCAGTAAAAAACAGAAAATAAGGAGGCTGGGCAAATAGATCCCTTTCTGCAATGAAAGTTTTACCGTTGCTGCCTTGTTTGATGCATGACTGAAAAACGATTTTTTCGCCGTTTGTAAAAGTAATCCCATTCTGATTGATCTCTTTGATCTCATAAAAACTCTTTTCAGATGCTGTATGCATTTTTCCCTCCTTGTTGAGCGGTGTATTATGTTTCATCCATATAAAAAGAAAACGCCGTTTCTCGAAAGAAACGGCGTTTTGCAATCGTAAAACGATTAGCCCAGCTCTGCGAAGTACTTGATAGTACGAACCATCTGGCTGGTGTAGGAGTTCTCGTTGTCATACCAGGAAACAACCTGAACCTCATACAGATCCTCAGCGATCTGTGCAACCATGGTCTGGGTAGCATCGAACAGAGAACCGTATCTCATGCCGATTACGTCGGAAGAAACGATCTGATCCTCGTTGTAGCCGAAGGACTCAGAAGCAGCAGCCTTCATAGCAGCGTTGATTGCTTCCTTGGTTACGCCCTTGCCCTTAACAACTGCGGTCAGGATGGTGGTAGAACCAGTCGGAACCGGAACTCTCTGTGCGGAACCGATCAGCTTGCCGTTCAGCTCCGGAATTACCAGGCCGATTGCCTTAGCAGCACCGGTGGAGTTCGGAACGATGTTTGCAGCACCTGCTCTTGCTCTTCTCAGGTCGCCCTTTCTGTGCGGACCATCCAGGATCATCTGATCGCCGGTGTAAGCGTGGATGGTGCTCATGATACCGCTCTGGATGGGAGCGTAGTCGTTCAGAGCCTTTGCCATGGGAGCCAGGCAGTTGGTGGTGCAGGATGCAGCGGAGATGATGGTGTCATCCTTGGTCAGAGTGTTCTCGTTTACGGAGAATACGATGGTTTTCAGATCGTTGCCGGCGGGAGCGGAAATAACAACCTTCTTTGCGCCTGCATCGATGTGAGCCTGGGACTTCTCCTTGGAGCAGTAGAAGCCGGTGCACTCGAGTACAACGTCAACACCGATCTTGCCCCAGGGCAGCTCAGCTGCCTTCGGCTCAGCGTAGATTGTGATCTTCTTGCCATCAACGATGATGCAGCCTTCGCCTGCCTCTACAGTGTGGAGACCCTGGCCGATTCTGCCGCAGTAACCGCCCTGAGCGGTGTCATACTTGAGAAGCTGTGCCAGCATCTTGGGGTCTGTCAGATCGTTGATTGCTACGATCTCATAGCCCTCAGCGCCGAACATCTGTCTGAAAGCCAGACGGCCGATACGACCAAAACCATTGATTGCTACTTTAACTGCCATTGGAATGTACCTCCTAATATTTTATGGTTCTATTATACACCATCCGGGCGCATTTTTCAAGTGCTTTGTCAGGAAAATAACTATTATTTTTCGGTGCATTTGCATTCTGCAAGGAAATCCATTGTTTCAAGTGTGCTTTTTGTGCAAAAGCGACAATTGCGGAGAATCTGAAAAAAGTGGTGTACAAATGGGAGAAAATATTGTATAATACATACATGTACAATAACACGGAGGGGTCATGATGCAGACAGAACAACAAAGGACGCAGCTGGCTGTGCTGCAGGATATTTTCAAACACTCCCATCAATATGTGTGGATCGCAGACCTGTCCTGCCAGGTGCTGTGGTGCAGCCATGACAGTCTGCCGGGGGCGTTCCGGGACCTGGACATTGGAAAGCTGCTCCGATCTCATCGGGGCATGCGGCTGTGCAGCGGCAGATATACCTGTACCCTGGAGGGGCTGACGTATTCCTACAGCCTGTTGCGGTATCCGGATCCGGAGGATCAGGCAAAGGATCTGCTGGTGATCCAGATGGCGGGAGAGGATGTATTTGCGGCATTCCTCCATGATGGCATGATCCGGGAGTTTTTAGAAAATCAGTCCGGCACCATCCGCCAGGCGGTATCCGGGATCACCGCAGTCAGCGGACAGCTTGCCCAGCGGCTCCGCATCAATCAGGATGAACCGGCTCGGGAGTTGTTGAATGTAGGCATCAGCAACTGCTTCCGGCTGCTGCGGAGTACGGCGCATACCACGGAGCTGCTCCGGTATGCGGAAGCGCCTGTGCAGCGTGTCCGCATTGACGTGTGCGCTTTTTTGCAGGAATTTGCCCAGGCATGTACGGAGCTGCTACAAGGACATATGCAGGTGACTCTGGAGGACACAGAGCCTGTATACATTGTATCGGATCCGGAGCGTTTTTCTGCCTGCATCCAGTCCATGCTGCTGCTAAGCTGTGGCTCGGGTCCATGTGCCTCCTTGCGCATCCGTGCAGTGTGTCAGCGGGAGCAGCTTTGTATTTCCATGCTGCCGGCAGAAGCGGATGCACCGGAGGAGCCGGCACACCGGGTGCGGCATGACAAGCTGGAACCGCTGCATCCGGGAAATCCCCTGGATTCAGAGGCGTATCTGATCCGTCGGTATTGCAGCGTGTTCGGCGGCACACTGGAGCAAGGGGAGATGGGCTGGCAGCTGCGGCTGC
>NZ_FR894889.1:45893-53571 GCF_000434255.1 Ruminococcus sp. CAG:379
GGCTGGCGGCTGCGGCTGCCCCTGGCAAGCTCGGAGGATGCGGAACTGCTGGCTTGCTGCTCTCCCAAACTGGATTATGCAGGAAATCGGTTCTCCCGGCTTCAGATCAATCTGTCCCAGATTGCAGAATTTGATTTTTATTAAGGCAAAAAAGCGGTATCACCCCATTGGATGATACCGCTGCTTTTATTTCTCCTTGTTTGCCAGGGATGCCCGAATGAAGTCTGCGAACAGCTTCTGGGGCTTGTTGGGACGGGACTTGAATTCCGGGTGGAACTGTACGCCGATGAACCAGGGATGGTTTTTCAGCTCGATGATCTCCACCAGCCGCTCGTCCGGAGAGAGCCCAGCGATGGACAATCCCTTCTGGGTGAGCAGTTCCCGGTAGCTGTTGTTGAATTCCCAACGGTGCCGATGCCGCTCGTAGATCAACGGATCCCCGTAAAGCTTTGCGCACAGGGAATCCGGTGCCAGCTTGCAGGGGTACAGACCCAGCCGCATGGTACCGCCCTTGTCGGTGATATCCTTCTGGTCGTCCATAATGTCGATGACGCAGTTCTTACCGTCCGGTGTGAATTCGGAGGAATTTGCATCGGTCAGACCAGCCACATTGCGTGCGAATTCTACCACCGCCATTTGCATGCCCAGGCAGATGCCAAAGAAGGGGATCTGATGCTCCCGTGCATAGCGGATCGCTTCGATCATGCCCTCAATGCCCCGGTCGCCAAAGCCGCCGGGTACGATGATGCCGTCACACATGTTCAGCATGCTGTCGGCGGTTTCCGCTGTGATCTCTTCAGAATTGATCCAGAGGATCTTCACGTTTGCATCATTGACGATGCCCCCGTGCCGCAGTGCCTCTGCAACGGACAGATATGCATCCGGCAGGGCAACGTACTTGCCCACCAGACCGATGGTCACTTCCTTGTGGGCATTCTTCTGCCGGTTCACCATTTCGATCCACTCGTGCAGATCCGGCTTGGGGTTGTCCAGATGCAGATGGTGGCATACAGCATTTGCAAGCCCCTCATTTTCCAGCATCAAAGGCACTTCATACAGGGAAGGCGCAGTGGTATTCTGGATGATATCCTCCCGGCGCACATTACAGAACAGGCTGATTTTTTCAGCCATCTCCTCCGGGATCTCCATTTCCGTGCGGCATACGATGATGTTAGGCTGGATACCCAGGGAGAGCAGTTCCTTGACGGAATGCTGGGTGGGCTTGGATTTCAGCTCATTGGAGCCTGCAATGAAGGGCACCAGAGTCACATGGATGTACATGGCGTTTTCTCTGCCTACTTCGGTGACGAACTGACGGATCGCCTCCAGGAAAGGGGTACTTTCGATATCGCCCACTGTGCCGCCGATCTCCGTGATGACCACGTCAGTAGAGGTGGCTTTGCCCACCCGGTAGATCTTTTCCTTGATCTCGTTGGTGATGTGGGGGATGACCTGCACTGTGCCGCCCAGGTAGTCGCCCCGGCGCTCCTTGTTCAGTACATTCCAGTAGATCTTGCCGGTGGTCACGTTGGAGTTTACGCTCAGGTTTTCATCTACAAAGCGCTCGTAGTGCCCCAGATCCAGGTCTGTTTCTGCACCGTCATCGGTGACGAATACCTCGCCGTGCTGATAGGGGCTCATGGTACCCGGATCCACGTTGATATACGGGTCAAATTTCTGAATGGTGACCTTATAGCCTCTGGCCTTGAGCAAACGTCCCAGGGAAGCGGCAGTGATGCCCTTTCCAAGTCCGGAAACCACACCGCCGGTGACGAATACGTACTTAATCGGCATTTTCTTATTTCCTCCAGTCCTAATCTCTGTATGAAATCATATCATTTCTATTTTACCCTGTTTGCGTATAAAAAGCAAGAGGAAAAAAGAATTTTGTCACTTTATTTTGGCGGATGCAGAAAAACGCCGTCCCATGGGGGACGGCACTGTCTTACGGAAGGAGTTCTGCCCGGATCCGGGCACAGTAGATTGTAAAATCAAGATCCTGTTCCAGGGAGGATACCCGAAACCGGCTGTCTGCTTCGTAGCCGCAATTGGCAAAATCGTCAATGGTGAGTCCGCTGAAGAAGCCGTTTGCGACATCAAAGCTGACGGTACCGGAAATGTTGTACAAGGTCAGCCGGATCCGGTATTTTCCCTGTTGATGGGTCAGAAGTATGGAAAGCACCGGAATTTCCTCCAGTCGGCTCTCGTCAAAGCGGGTACCGTATGTGAGAGAAAGGATTTTGCCAAAGCAGTGCCAGTGTTGTAGGTCCGGGGGCAGCGTCCGGTACAGAAGCTCCATGCCCTCAATGGCTTCCAGTCCCTGCATGATGCGTTTCCTCCTTTTTATCCTGGTGGATCACAAACCAGAAGGTGGAGCCCTTCCCAAGGGTGCTGTCCACACCGTAGGAGTAATTGTGCAGCTTCATAATGGCTTTCACGATGGACAGTCCCAAGCCGGTACCCACAACCTCCCGCTTGTGGTTTTCGCTGCGGTAGTACTTGTCAAAGATCATCCGCAGATTCTCCTTGTCAATGCCTGCACCGGTGTCCTGCACCTCGATGCGGACGCCGTTGGGAGTGTTGATCTGCCGGACAAAGATCTGCTTGTCCGGGCCTGTGTAATTGACGGCGTTGTTGATCAGGTTGCAGATCACCTGCTCGATCTTTCCTGCGTCGCAGGTGACCATGGTTTCTTCATCCGGCGTAAAGTGGATGTGGTAGCCGGTTTTGGCGGACAGCCCCCGATACCGGTCGATGATTTCCGACAGCTTTGCCCGGATGCCGAAGGTGGAGGGGGTCAGCGCCAATCCGCCGCTTTCCAGCTTGGACAGATCCAGAATGTCATTGACCATCAGTGCCAGCCGATCGGTTTCCTCAATGATGATATTCAGATGCTCCGCACGCTTTACCGGATTGTCTCCGCTCAGATCCCGGATCATTTCCGCATATGCCTTCATCATGGTCAGCGGCGTGCGCAGATCGTGGGACACGTTGGCGATCAGATCCCGCTGGAGGGTATCCACTCTGGAGATCTCCTGTGCCGCATAGGTCAGCGCCCCTGCCAGCTGCTGCAGCTCCAGGTAGCTGCCCCCGTCAAATTGCACGTTGTAGTTGCCCTTTGCCATTTGCTTGGCGGATTTGGTCAGGCTTGCAATGGGTCGTGCCAGCCGGCGGGACAGATAAATGGACAGCAGCAGACCCAGCATCAGCAGAATGGCAGAGATGATCAGCAGCTGCCGCTTGATGATGGCTTCCGTGGAGCCTACCGGCACCAGTGGCGTATTCAGCAGCAGATAGCCCTTGGGATTGTCCATGGTGCCGATTACCGTACCGTATACCAGAGTATTGGTGCGGATGTGCTCGTTCATGATATCCCCGCAGATGGTGCCGGTCTTGCTGGAGCGGATCTGTGAGATAAAGGCACTGGTATAGTTGGCAAAGCCGTGCACCAGGCAGGCGTTGCCCATCAGATCCTTGGAATATACCGTCCGGTAGTACTTGTCCACCACCACGATGCACAGATCGTTGTCATAGGCAAGTTCATCGTAGGTTTCTTCGTAGTTCTCCGTGCCGTAAATGTTCAGCATATGGGCGGCAACCTTCTGGATGTCCGATGTCTTCATCCGGTCATAGAACTTTTCCAGAAAGATGATCTGGAATCCCCACAGCAGGAGAAATACCACCAGGATGAAGAACATAAAATAACACCAGAAGTGCAGTGCCATGCTTTCGCCGCCTGTCCGGCGGTGCCGTTCAGCGAACTTCAAACTTATACCCCATTCCCCGGAGGGTTACAATGAATTTCCGGTATTCTCCCAGACTGTTCCGGAGCATTTTGATGTGGGTATCCACCGTCCGGTCGTCTCCGAAAAAGTCATAGCCCCAGACCTCCTCCAGCAGCTTGTCCCGGGTCAGGGCAATGTTGCTGTTTTTCACCAGGTAGAACAGCAGGTCGTACTCCTTAGGGGTCATGGATACCCGCTTACCGTTTACATAGACCTCTCTGCCAGCCATGTCGATTTCCAGTCCCTCGAATTTCAGCCGGTCCGGGTTGGCGGGTGCCGCATGCTCGCTGCGCTTGATGACTGCCTTGACCCGTGCCATCAGCTCCTTGGGGGAGAAGGGCTTGACCACATAGTCATCGATGCCCAGCTCAAAGCCGAACAGCTTGTCGTATTCCTCACCCCGGGCAGAAAGCATGATGACCGGAATGTTTTTATACTTTTTGATCTCCTTGCATGCGGAAAAACCGTCCAGACGGGGCATCATAATATCCATGATGATTACATCAAAGTCCTGGGTCTTGACCAATTCCACTGCCTGCATACCGTCCTCTGCCTCTGCAACCTCGTAGCCTTCAAATTCTGCGTATTCCTTGACGACCAGCCGGATGTTGGCCTCGTCGTCCACGATCAGTAACCGTTTCATAAGCTTGTCTGCGTGCCCTGTTGAGCCGCACTCCTTTCTTGGTTTGCTGCTTGTATCATACCATACTGATGCCAGTATATCAAGCCCTTGTGAAAAAACTGTGACGGGCAAAAAAAGATTCCGGGAGAATTCTTGAGCAGTTTGCACAAACAGCCAGGATTTGAAGCGGAATCATTGACATTTGCGTGCATTTTTGGTATAATCAATGTATATATAAATGGGGCGTCCTCCGCATCGGAAGCGGAGAGTCAGGGGAATGCGCACAGCGCAGATCCGGTTAGGACAGGATAGCATTGAAAAGAAAAAGATGGTTGATCTGTGAGGGGGTTTTTACCCTTGCCACCGGTATCGTCATTGCCTATGCGGCCATGAACCGGCAGGATGCATTTTTAATTTTTACTTCATATGTACTGGTGGTGGCAGTGCTCAGCGTGGCGCTGACCGTGTACTGGCAGAGCAGCTCTGCCCGGGCGATGGAAGCCAACCGCCGCCGCATTGCCTATTTTATTGACAACATCAACACGCCGGCGCTGCTGTGGGACAATACCCTGGAGCATATCCGGATCAATGACAGCCTGCGGCAGGTGCTGGGCTTTGCAGAAGGGGAGACCCTTACACAAGAGCAGTTCCCGGCGTTGTTTGAGCGGCAGGACTGGAAGGAGCAGGACATTCGGGATATTCTCCGGAGCCGGAATGCAGAGTTTGTGATCCATACCCGCAGCGGTCAGGCGGTCACCATGGTCTGGAGCACCTCCGGCATGCAGCAGACAGAAAACACCTGCCTGTTCATGACCATCGGGGTGAATGTGACGGAGACCCGGCAGATGCAGTCGGAGATCGAGATGTTCTCCAATCAGTTGGCAGCTTCCGAATGGCGGTATTCCCTGTCCATGGAGCTGTCGGAGATCGGCATTCTGCTGACCCAGGGGGACAAGTATTTCATTTCTCCGGAGCTGCAGCGCATGCTGGGGCTGGATGAAGCCTCTGTATCCTTCGCTGCCTTCCGGCGGCTGGTGCATCCCAACGATACGGTGATCTACGACACCTTTCTGCGCAGTGTGGAGCGGCTGCCCCAGATGCAGGAGGATCCGGAGGATCAGATCCACTCCATGGAGCTGCGGCTCCGTTCGGCGGACGGGGAATATCACTGGTACAACTATCGCTACAAGGCGGCAAAGTTGGTTGGAGCGGATACCCCCATCATCGGCGGCTCCTTTATCAACATGGACACGGAAAAGGAAAAGGACGCTTTGATCGAGCGGCTGGCTTATGTGGACGAGGTCACGGGTATTTCCAACCGGAACAAGCTGATGCTTATGGGACAGGAGACCTATGCATGTTCCCTGGAGCTGGGGATTACCTACTTTGTTATGGTGCTGGACATTGACCGGTTCCACCTGGTGAATGATGCCTACGGCTACGAATGCGGCAACAAGACCTTACAGGATTTTGCTCACATTATGTATAAGTATCTGTCCTTCGGGGGCTTTGGTGCCCGGATCTCTGCGGACAACTTTGCGCTGATCCTCCGGGATTACGGGGATGAGGAGCTGCCGGTCAAGACCATGGAACGGATCCAGGCGGATCTTGCCCAGTTGGGTATGACGGAGCTTTCCGCCAAGGCGCTGACCTGTTCCGCCGGCTATTCCCGGATGCCCCAGGACGGAGAATCCTTTGCGGAGGTACTGGAGCATGCGGAATTTGCCCTGTCCTCTGCGGAGCACCGGAAGGGCACGGTGGTAGGCTACAACAGTAGTATGCATGATACCATTGTAGGGGAGAGCGAGCTGGAAAAGCAGTTGTCCGATGCCATTGACAATGGGGAACTGCGGCTGTACTATCAGCCCAAGATCGCATTGACCAACGGCAGGATTATCGGTGTGGAGGCATTGATCCGCTGGATCCGGCCGGACGGCACGGTGGTGCAGCCAGGCAGCTTTGTGCCCATTGCGGAAACCTCCCAGCTGATCCGGAAAATCAGCGATTATGTTCTGTCCGAGGCATGTGAGCAGAACCGGATCTGGCAGCGGATGGGACTGCCCAATATCATCATGTCCATCAACCTGACTTCGGCGGATTTCTATCAGACCAACGTGTGCGAGGCAGTGTATGAAGCGCTGGCGCGGACTGGTCTGGAGGCACAGTGGCTGGAGATCGAGCTGACGGAATCTCTGGCTCTGAAGGATCTGGATATGGCATTGGAGCAGATGCACCAGCTGCGTGCCATGGGCGTGCGTCTGGCGATGGACGATTTCGGTACCGGGTACTCCTCACTGAGCTATTTGCAGGTATTGCCCATTACCCTGTTGAAGCTGGATCGCAGCTTTGTGGTGAATCTGGAGCAGGATGAGATTGCAAGAGAGATTGTGGCAGCGGTGATCCGCATTGCCAAGTCCAAGCATATTGAAACCATTGCGGAGGGCATCGAGCACCCGGAGCAGGCAAGACTGCTGCGGATCGCCGGCTGTGACAATGCCCAGGGCTATCTGTATGGCAAGCCCATGCCCCCCAAGGAGATTGAGGAATTTATGCGGCGTAATGTGACAGAGCGCCAGGTTTACTGATTGCAAGGAGGAATCAACATGGACTTTCTCAGACGCAAATACACACTGGGTGAGGAATTGTTCAACGCCATTACCCACGGCATCGGCGCCCTGCTTTCTGTAGCGGGCTGCGTGATACTGTTGGTCAGATGCCATCAGCTGGGCGACGGCGTTGCGGTAGTCAGTTCCGCCATTTACGGTGCCACTTTGATTATCCTGTACACCATGTCCACCCTGTATCACGCCCTTGCCAACGAAAAGGCAAAAGCCGTGTTCCGGGTGTTTGACCATGTGACCATCTATCTGCTGATCGCCGGCACCTATACCCCATATACTTTGGCGTGTCTGGGCGGGGCGTTTGGCTGGACTTTGTTCGGCATCGTCTGGGCGGCGGCTATTGTGGGAATCGTTTTTTCCTCCATCAGTCTGCGTCGGTTCCAGAAGCTGTCCATGATCTGCTACATTGCCATGGGCTGGGTGATCCTCATTGCCATCAAGCCCCTGTGGCAGGTGATCGGTACGCTGCCCATGGTATTTCTGGTGATCGGCGGGGTACTCTACACGGGTGGTGTTTTGTTCTATCAGATGAAGGAATCCCGGTATATGCATTCTATCTGGCATTTGTTCGTCATTGCCGGCAGCATCTTTCAGTACTTCTCGATCCTGCTGGCATTGACTTGATCAGGTCGTGTTGACACTAAGCCTAA
>NZ_FR894890.1:0-3704 GCF_000434255.1 Ruminococcus sp. CAG:379
TCAGGGTTTTGCCGCAACAGTGGCAGGATCTCATCGGTTTACCGCTTGCACATATTCTTCCATGCGGATTTAGCTCATCTGGTAGAGCGCCACCTTGCCAAGGTGGAGGTAGCGAGTTCGAGCCTCGTAATCCGCTCCAAATTTTTTCTTCCGTTGGTATCAAAACGGGTCTTTGTGCGTAGAATATATCAGGCACAAAAACGGCGCTATAGCCAAGTGGTAAGGCAAGGGTCTGCAACACCCTCATCCCCAGTTCAAATCTGGGTGGCGCCTCCAAAGGATCTTCCGAATCGCTTCGGAAGATCCTTTTTTGTGCCTGTATGAGGCTCTTTGTGCTAAATGCCGAAAAGGGGCTTTACAAATGAGATGAATTGTGATAAAATGATACATGCTATATGCGAAACTGGTCGAAATGAGGGATGGTATGGCGCAGAATCTGATCTGGCTTGACTGGGCCGTGCGCCTGCAGGCGCTGGCACAGGCAGGGCTTTATTACGGAAAGGATCCCTTTGACCGGGAACGGTATGCGGAGATTCGCAGCATTGCCGCCCAGATGATTGCCCACCAGGGGGAGATGCCCTTTGAAAAGGTACAGGGTCTGTTCTGCTGTGAAACCGGCTACCAGACTCCGAAGCTGGATACCCGGGCAGCCATCTTCCGGGATGACCGGATCCTGCTGGTACAGGAGAAGAACGGCACCTGGTCCCTGCCGGGCGGTTGGGTGGATGTGAATCTGTCCGTGCTGGAAAATGTGGTCAAGGAAGTCCGGGAGGAAGCCGGACTGGATGTGACGGCGGATCTGGTGATCGCCGTGCAGGATCGGGAGAAGCATAACCAGCCGGTTTATGCATATAAAATATGTAAGATCTTTGTCCGGTGCACCGTCATCGGGGGCGCATTCCGGGAAAATACCGAAACCGTTGCCAGCGACTACTTTTGGCTGGATGCTCTGCCGCCTCTGGCAGAGGAGAAGAACAACCGGGAACAGATTGCAATGTGCCTTGCGGCACAGCATGCAGAGCATTGGAAAACCCTGCTGGATTAGCGGCGGATAGAAAGGAACAAAAGATATGGCGAATTCAAAAAAGCTGAAAAAACAGAGTAAGCCCAAGCAACTGCCTGCCCATGTGGAGAAAAAACGGGAACAGGAGCGTGCGGCTGCCAAAAAGGCAAAGCGGAGCCGGATCTGGAAGCGGATCGGCATTGCCGCAGGGGCGGTGGTGCTGGCGGGAGGCATTGCCTGGGGTACTATTTTTGCGGTGCAGCGCAGCGGCATTCTGCTACATAACCGGGTGGCAATGTCCAGTGAGCACTTTGAAGTCAACAACGCCATGATGGACTATTATTATGTCGAGCTGGAGAAATCCTTCTTTGCCAGCGGTACGGATTATCTTAAGCGCATCGGGGTGGATCCGAACAAATCCCTGAAGGAGCAGAAGTACCAGGGGGATACCACATGGTTTGATTATCTGATGCAGACCGTTACCTCCAACAACGAGCAGATGCTGGTGCTGCTGGAGGAAGCCACTGCCCAGGGCATGACCCTGGATGACACGGAAAAGGCGGATCTGGAGCAGAAGCTGTCCCAGATCAATCTGAAGGATTATGCCACCGGGGTGCGGATGGAGGATGTGCGCAAGGCGGTGGAGTATTCCCTGATCGCCACCAAGTACAGCAACAAGATTCTGGCGGATACCAAGACCAAGGAGTCGGACTGGGAAGCGTATTACGCAGAGCATGCGGATGACTACTTGCAGTTGGATGCCATGTCCTACGCCTTTACCATCAGCGAGGAGGGCATGACCGCAGAGGAAGCCATGGAGCAGGCGAAGCTTCTGGATCAGACTACCAGCAAGGAAGCCTTTGAGACCTGGGTGAAGCAGTATCTGACCGGCACCGGGGTTGCAGAGGATGTTGCCGCCCAGACTGTGGAAAAATGCAAGACCACCGGTGCCCTGTCCAGCTTTGGGGATGAGGTGACCGCATGGGCAAAAGCGGATACTACAAAGCCAGGGGACACCTACATTGCCCAGAGCGACACTGCATGCAAGGTGTACCTGCTGCTGAGCAAGCCAGCACGGGATGAACAGCTTACGGTGGACATCCGGCATATTCTCCTGTCCACGGAGAAATGCGGCTCTGCGGAGGCTGCTCTGGAGCGGGCAAAGGCTGTGCTGGAGGAATGGAAGAACGGCGCTGCCAATGAGGCAAGCTTTGCGGAGCTTGCAAAGCAGTATTCGGCGGACGGTTCTGCCAGCAGCGGCGGTCTGTACGAGATGGTATATCCCGGAGAAATGGTAGAGGAGTTCGATCAGTGGTGCTTTGACGAGAGCCGGAAGGATGGGGACACGGACATTGTGGAAACCCAGTACGGCGCCCATGTGATGTACTTTGTAAAGCACAGTCTGCCCAAGTGGGAGGCGGATATCAGCGGCAAGCTGGACAATGAAGGCTATAAGGCTGCATACGATGAATTGGTAAAGACACATCCGGTTACCAAGAACGATGAGAATATCGCAAAGGTTGCGAATGAGCGCTGAGGGCGCTCGGCTGAAAGGGAGTCTTTCAAATGAAGATCAGAAGAATTGCGGCAACTCTGTTGGCATGCACACTGCTGACCGCAGCAGGATGCGGAAACAAGCAGGAGGAGTCCTCGGGCACGGCATCGACACCGGCTACCACTGCCGGGACACAGCAGACGGCGAGTGAAACCGAGCCTGCGGAGCCGGCAACAGAGGCGGTTTCCGCAGTGCACAATCCCCTGACCGGGGAGACCGGCTATAACCAGGACGCAGTGGGGAAGCGACCCATTGCGGTAATGGTGAACAATGTGAAGCCCTCCTTGCCTCAGTACGGCATTGCGGCGGCGGACATCATTTACGAAATTCCGGTGGAGGGGGGGATCACCCGACTTATGGCGGTGTATGCAGACTACACGAACCTGCCGGATATCTGTTCCGTGCGCAGTTGCCGGTATTACTACCCGATCCTGGTATTACTACCCGATCCTGGCATACGGCATGGATGCCATTTACTGCCACTGGGGCTGTGACCAGACCATCGCCAAGGACACGCTGGAGCGTCTGGGCATTGACCGGATGGATGGCGGCGGCATTGCCAATAAGGTGATCTTCTTCCGGGATCCTGACCGGGTGGGCAAGTACAACACGGAGCATACAGGGTATCTGAAGGGGGATGCGGTGCCGGATGCCATTGACCAGTTCGGCTTCCGGACGGATACCACCGTCGAAGATGCATTCCGGTTCCTGGATCCGGAAAAGCCGGACGGGGAAAGCTGTGAAACGGTGAATGCTGCATTCTCTGACCAGTATTTCAGCACCTTTACCTACGATGCGTCCAGCGAGACCTACCTCAAGCAGCATTCCGGCAAGCCCCACATGGATCAGAAGGCTGACAAGCAGCTTGCTTTTACCAACGTGATCCTGCTGCAGACGGATATTCACACCCGGCCGGACGGCTATCTGATGGATGTGGCACTGAAGGGGGGCACGGGCTACTACATTTCCTTGGGGGAAGCCCAGGAGATCAAGTGGACAAAGGACGCAGAAGATCAGCCCATCCGGCTTTTTGACCAGAGCGGTAAGGAGCTGTCCGTGAATGCAGGCAAAAGCTACATTGGTCTGATCGGTACCAACCGCCCCATTACGATTTCTTAAGGTAATACCGCACAAAGAATGTGTGGT
>NZ_FR894891.1:0-3473 GCF_000434255.1 Ruminococcus sp. CAG:379
TACTGCGTGTGCCAAGCACGCAGATAATGAGGAAACGAAAAAAAGAAAAAGGTCACCAAAAGTGGAACACTCCTGCGTAACACCATCCCCCTCACCCCATTACAAGAACAAACGTTCTTACATTTTGTGCATTATAACCAAAAAACAGGTGAAAAGATTGGCATGCACTATGGTGAAAAACGAATCAGACATATTGACTTTGCTGCATGTGTATGGTAAAGTTAAGGTATCATGACATGACTGTGCGTATACATCTCTCTCAATTTTCCCTTCGGGAAAGGGCGTTAAGGCTGCGTCTTCTCATCGTATCCGGTCATGTAAAAGAAAGGGAGTAGAATCACATGAAGCTGACAAAAAAGCTGCTCAGCACTGTGACCGCTGCCGCTCTGTGCATGTCTCTGACAAGCACATTTGCAGGCAGCTTTGTCAACGTGTCTGCTGCAAACACCACCGCCGTCGATATGGTGGAGGACATGGGTCTTGGCTGGAACCTGGGTAATTCCCTCAGCGCCTCCAACACCTGGGACTCCGGTACCCTCACGCCGGAGCAGATCGAAACTGCCTGGGGCAATCCCCTTACCACCGAGGCCATGATCAAGGAGGTCAAGAAGGCAGGCTTCAAGACCGTCCGGATCCCTGTGACCTGGTACCAGGCAATGGAGGGCAAGGTGGACATGGACGCATATCTTGCCCGGGTTCAGACCGTTGTGGATTACTGTCTGGATAACGGCCTGTACTGCATCATCAACACCCACAACGAGGCAAGCTGGCTTAACGCTTCCGCACAGAGCAAGTTCACCGACCTGTGGAAGAAGATCGCAACCTACTTCAAGGACTATGACGAGAAGCTGGTCTTTGAGGATATGAACGAGATCGAGATCACCAATGCGCAGATCATGACGCTGAACCAGGCGTTTGTGGATACAGTCCGTGCAACCGGCGGCAATAACGCAAAGCGTCTGCTTCTGGTGCCTGCATCCAACAACAATACGGAGAAGTGCCTGTCCGGCGACTTCTCCGCACCCACAGATTCCGCCAACATGGTGGCTGTTTCCGTGCATTACTATGAGCCTCCTACCTTCTGTGTGGCAGAAATCGGTTCTTCCTGGGGCTACACCTCCACCTGGGGCACCAATGCGGATTATACCCTGCTGGAGGCCAACCTGGATAAGCTGGAGGATAAGTTCATCGACAAGGGCATCCCGGTGATTATCGGCGAGTACGGCGTTGTGACCAACGAGGGTAAGGATGATGCTTCCATCAAGAAGTTCCTCAAGAAGGTTGCATCCTATTCCTATGGCAAGAACGGTATGTGTGCGGTTCTGTGGGATGATTCCAACGCCGGCACCATGAAGTATTTCGACCGTACTTCCCTTAGCTGGTACGATAATGAGATCAAGCAGATCTTTGCTGATGTAATCAGCGGCGGCACAGAGGATCCCGGCACCAAGACCGACCGGATCACTCTGACTGTGGATGAAATGACAGCGGAGGAAAAGGGCTACTCCATCGACATGAAGCCCTATGGTGAAATGGGTCTGACTGCAAGCAGCGTTGTGGTAGAATATGAGCTGACCTCCACCAAGAACTCCAAGCAGGTCAGCGGCGATGTTGTTCTGAGCTTTAACTTTACCGAATCCGGCAACGACGACGAAAAGACCCGTCACTGCTGGACCTTTATCGACAACGCAGTGGGCATCGACAAGACTTTGACTACCTTTGAGATTCCCGTTGGCGAGAACGCATTCCCCACCGGCGACAAGGATGACGACGGCAAGGACATCACCAAGACCGGTACCTTTGAGATGGATTATCTGAAGGTGGAGAACTGGTGGACATGGTCCGGCGTAACCGGCGATGAACCGGCACTGAACATCAAAAATGTGACGGTTATTTTCGACAACTTCTTCTACCCGGATCAGCCGATTGAAACCACAACGACCACTACTACAACCACCACTACAACCACTACGGAAACCACCACCACCACGACCACAACGACTACCACCACCACAGTGGAGCCTGTTGGCGTAAAGGGTGACGTAAACGACGATGGCGAGGTTACCATCGCTGACGTAGTACGGCTCTGCCGCTATGTGGCACAGGATGACACCCTGGTTCCGGCTATGACCGCAGCGCAGGTTGCCAATGCAGACGTGAACGGCGACGCCATTGTAGATTCCAGTGATATCACCGTGCTTGCACGTTTCCTGGCGCATCTGGTAGAAACCGTCTGATTACATGCTACAAACAGCACCATGCAGTATTGCGTGGTGCTGTTTTTACGCAATGCTGATTTACCTTTGGTGACCGTTTTCCTTTTGCGTTTTTTGATAGTCTGCGTGCTGGGCATACGCATGACCCCTTTACCAGAGTCTTGGGGAGACAACCCGGGGAAAGGGGGGCAGCCCGGCTGCCAATCCCCCTTCCCCTTCCGGGTTTTCTCCCCCAGTCCCCCGCTTTCCTCCTTCCCCATCCCCCTATAGGGGACGATGTGAGGTTACACGTTTCCACAATGCTGCACAAAACGCTGTGGGGTAGAATCTGGCGGCTGAAATCGTGAGAACGGTTCAGCCCGTTCGTTCTCCACAAGAGTGGGGAGGGTTGTGGAAAAGAGAGCGCGAGAGAAAACCGTTGGGAGGGGAGAGAATAAGCATCTCTGATGCGCTCTCTCCCCTCTCAAAGAGGTTGTCGCTCGTCAATGGAGTCATGCACATCTCCCCAAGCAGCCGGTAGAACGGTACTGCGTATGCCAAGCACGCAGAGCATAAAGAAACGCAGAAAAGAAAATGGTTACTAAAAATTGGCGCAAAAAAGCATCGGTTTCCCGATGCTTTTTTCTTATTCAGATTGCTGCGTCTCCTGCGGCGGCGCCTGTGGAGGCTGTTGCTGTGGAATCTGGGCAGGAGGCGGGGGAACAGGGACTGTGCCAGTGGGAACAGGGGATCCGGGGCCGTGTTTTTCGTACAGATACTGAAGCACCCCAGCTGCCAGGAACATGAGCAGCATAAAATAGAAGCCGCTTTGCAGATGACTCTCGATGTAATTCAGCTCATCCAGCCCATAGAAGGAGTCGAAGGATGCACCGGTCAGAATCACCAGCAGAGCGCCCACTCCATCCAGCACAACGGGCACAGTCTTTTTGTTCCGGAGCACCAGGACAATAGACGCTACCCCTGCGGCAAATGCGCCGGTGATCCAGAGATTGAACTTGCCGCCGAATTCTTTGTCCTCCTGGGCAGAGCTATAGGCGCTTTCTGCGTCGGATGCGTCATAAGAATCCATGGTTATCATATCCATAGCGCTGTAGGTCACAATGTCCTCTTCTTTGTCGTTGTAGTTGCAGGAAATGGTCACAAAGGGCATGAAGAACGCCACCAGTGCCAGGATCACCGCCACCTTAGCGGAGATGCCGATGGTCTTGATGTGGGCGAGAATGCCGCTGGATGCAGGTGCAGCAGCCGGTACAGCGG
>NZ_FR894891.1:3481-3610 GCF_000434255.1 Ruminococcus sp. CAG:379
CAGCCGGTACAGCGGCAGGCTGAGGCGCAGTACCGGGCGCAATAGGCTGAGACGCCGGAGCAGCTTGCTGGATGGGTGTGCCGCAAATTTCACAGAAACGGCTGTCGTCGGAAATTTCCTTTCCGCATT
>NZ_FR894892.1:0-5419 GCF_000434255.1 Ruminococcus sp. CAG:379
AACTTTGTATCAAAATTGGGGTGCGAATATGGCGGAGAAAGAGGGATTTGAACCCTCGCGCCGGTTTCCCGACCTACTCCCTTAGCAGGGGAGCCCCTTCACCACTTGGGTATTTCTCCAATGGCAGTGTTGTGTCCTCTCAAGGGTGTTGGCGGAGAGGGTGGGATTCGAACCCACGGTCCCTTGCGGGATCACTGGTTTTCAAGACCAGCTCCTTAAACCACTCGGACACCTCTCCATGTATGGCGGATACACCGATTACATGAATCAGCTTTATTATTTTAGCACAGTCCGCCAATTTTGTCAACCCCTTTTTCGCACATTTTTGATATTTCCGTTTCTTGACTTTCATAGCGAAAGCCTGTACAATAGTATAAGATGCCTGTGCAACAGGCGAAAGGCTCCCTTGCGCAGGCTTGTGCAGTGTGCCGAATCTTTCAGAATTCGAGGATTATACCTATGAACAATAAATGGATACGCGGGCTGCTCCCCCCAGTGGTGATGCTGCTGATTTTCAGCATCTTCTACACCGTCTGCGGCATTGCCCCCTTCGGCACCAAAAGCATTGCCTGGTGCGACATGGAGCAGCAGGTCATCCCCCTGATGCTGGATCTGCGGCATGTGCTCACCGGAGACGGCAGTATGTTCTACAACGGAGGAAACGCCGGAGGCATGAATATGTGGGGGGTCTACTTCTTCTTTGTGGCAAGCCCCTTCTCCCTGCTGGTATGCCTGGTGCAGGAATCCCAGATGCTCACTCTGATGAATCTGCTGGTGATGCTGAAGCTGGCGGTTGCCGCCTGGAGCGCCGGCTGGTATCTGCGGCGTCGGTATCCCACTCTGCGCACCTCCTGGATGCTGCTGCTGAGCCTGACCTACGGGCTATGCGGCTACGGATTGCTGTATTATCAAAACCTGGTGTGGCTGGATCTGCTGTACCTGTTTCCCTTGCTGATGCTCTCTCTGGACGCTCTGATCCGGGACGGAAAAATGCTGGGGTATATCTGCGCATGCAGTGCCTGTGTAGCGGTGCTGTACTATCTGGGTTTCAGCATCGGCATATTCCTTATATTATATGTAGGGCTGCAATATTACTTCATGTCCGATCAGACACGGCGGCAGCAGATCGCCTTCCGGTTCGTGTACGCCAGCGCATGCGCCCTGCTGATCACGGCTGTGATCTGGCTCCCCTCCCTGCTACAGGTCATGGACTCCGGCAGAGTGGGCACCACCATGGAGAAGCTCCGGGAGACTTTGGTGTTCAAAAGCATCGGGGACAAGATCGCCCTGCTCATGTGTACCACCATCTGCCTGGTGCCTCTGTTTTTCCTGTTCGGCAAGCACCGGGCATCCGTCACGCCCCACACCAAGTGGATGTATATGCTCATGCTGATTCCGGTACTGCTGGAGCCGGTGAATCTGCTCTGGCACACGGGCAGCTACCAGTGCTATCCCCTCCGGTACGGGTATATCACCGTGCTGCTGGGTCTGAGCCTGGTAGCGGAGATCCTCACCGCCCAGCCGGCACCGCCCCCTGCCCAGGGTCGGGGACACATCCGGGCTGCTTATGCCATGGTGGGGATTCTGATCGCTCTGACCGTATCCATCGTGATCCTGTGTACCCAGTGGTACAACACCATATGCAGCTACACGGACACCCTTTGGCACAGTGTGGCATCCTTCTTCCTGCTGCTGATCCCTGCGTCCATCGCCCTGTTCGGCTACTACTGCGGCATCCGGTTCTACCGGGAGGGACTCCTGTCCCGGCGGATCCTTACCGTGTCCCTGTCCCTGCTGTTCGCCCTGGAAAGCGGACTGAATCTGTCGGTGTACATTGCCCGTCCCGCTGTGGAGGATACCCTCTACGCCCAGACTCTGAGCCTGTCGGATCTCGCCGATGACCCGGATTATTACCGGGTGCGGATGGAGCGGAAGTACAGCCATGTAAATATGATCGGTGCCATTGGGTACAATACCATCGGGCACTACACCTCTCTGACTGCCTCCCGTACCATGCAGATGATGAAGAAGATGGGGTACAGCTCCTACTGGATGGAGATCGGCACCACCGGCGGCACAGTGCTGTCGGATGCCATTCTCGCCAACCGGTACATTTTCGGCCTGGAGGATGAGTTTGCCCCCTGGCAGACCCTTACCACCACCACAGACTGCGGCTTGAGCCTGGCAAAAAACCAGCTTTGCATGCCCGTAGGCACGGTGCAGTCCGGCGATCCCGCCCTGCTGAACGGTATCACAGGCAATGACCGGATCGCTGACCAGAAGGCGCTGGCAAAGGCATGGTTTGGCACGGACAGCATGATCACCAGCTACGAGCCTACGAAGGAGAGCCACGCCGCCTATGAGTATGCGAACGGCAAGCACAATGTAAATATCGTGGGCGAAAGCGCCGATCACTCCATTTCCTACAGCTTTTTCGTTTCCGGCAGACAGGCACTGTACTTTGACCTGTTCGACACCTGCGAGGGTGCGCCCATTGTATCCGATACCTACGAATCCGTGGCGGTCAGCATCAACGGCCATTTCGTGACCCTGGATTATCCGGAAAAGAAAAGCAACGGCTTGCTGGAGCTTGGGGTGGTGGAGAATCAGAACGTCACCGTCCGGGTGGTACTGCGGCACAATATCTCCGTATCCTCCATGGGGGTATTCGGCATCGACCTGGATGGTATGGAACAGGCGCTGGAGCAGGTCAACGGTGCCTATGTAACGGGCTCCGGCAATGACATTACCGCATCCTGCACAGCGGACGCCCCCTCCTACCTGTACCTGGCGATTCCCTGGGATCCGGGCTTCACCGCCACCGTCAACGGCAAGCCCTGTGAGATCCAGACCATTGACGACTGCTTTATGGCAATTCCGGTAGAGCCAGGCGAAAATCAGATCCAGCTGCATTTCGTGCCCCGGGGCTTTCACTTCGCCCTGGGCATCACCATAGCCGGTACGCTGGCTGCCGTCGGGTATCTGGTGATCCGGCGGATCCGCCGGAAAAAGCCGCCCTTTGCGCCGGAATGGATGTGCAGACTCATGCAGGCAGTGTTCTGGTGCGTGCTGGTGGTATTCTACGCCTGCACCATGATCATCAACATATTCTGACACCAACTGCCGCAGTCTGCGGCAGTTCTGTTTTGAAAGGAGCTTTTCCATGGTATCCATCCTCACCAACCAGGTCGCCATCATGCTGCTGCTGATCCTCGCCGGCATGCTGTGCTACAGGCTGCATCTGCTCACAGACCGGGGCGTCAAGGAGCTGTCCGGCATCGTATTGCAGGTGGTCAACCCCATCGTGATCCTGCTTGCCTATCACCGGGAGCTGGAGCTGCGGCTGGTGCAGAATCTGGGATGGACATTCCTCCTGTCCGCCGTTGCCATGGGGGCAGGCATCGGGCTCGCCACCCTGCTGATCCGGAACAAGCCCGGCAGGGAAACCGCCGTGGAGCGGCTGTCCGCCGTATATTCCAACTGCGGCTTTATGGGGATCCCTCTGGTAAAGGCACTGCTGGGGTATGAGGGGGTCTTTTATCTGACCGCCTTCCTTACCGTATTCAACCTGCTGATCTGGACCCATGGCATCATGTCCGTTACCGGCAGCCGGGATCCCCGTTCCCTGCTGCATGTGCTGCGTTCCCCTGCCATTCTGGCAATCCCCCTGGGCATGATCCTGTTTTTCGGCAGGATCACCCTGCCGGGCTTTCTGTCAGAAACCTTAGAGCAGATTGCCGGCATGAACACGCCCCTTGCCATGCTGGTTGCCGGTGCCACCATCGCCCAGGGCAGTCTGAAGCAGGCACTGCTGCAAAAGCGGGTATATCTGATTGCCGGGTACAAGCTGCTGCTGATGCCTCTGCTCACCATAGGCATGTTCTTTGCCCTGCCCCTGGATCCGGCGGTGTTTACCACTGTGGTTCTGTCCATGGCCGCACCCACCGCTATCACCTGCACCCTGTTTGCGGTACAGAACGATAAAAATGCGGAATATGCTTCACAGATCTTTGCGATAAGTACCGTATTTTCTTTGTTAACTTTACCCGTGGTGGGCGTTTTGTTAGAAGCGATCGAAAAGTAACATTTTAGACACATATAGTTCATAGTATATACACCAGTAGGGTGTTGATATCTGATATAATAAATGTGAACTAAATCAGATTCATAAGCACCAGATTTATAAAAAACAATCTCTGCTGAATGCTGAAAGTCATTACATTTCATTGGCGACGGAATAAACACATATCGAAAATTATATGACAAGGCGGTGCAGAACATGGAACAAAGAGGTATCAGTAAACTTGACCTCAAGCGACAGAATCGGCTTCAGATTCTGCGGGTCGTACACGAAAACGGCGCAATTTCCCGGGTGGACATTGCCTCCCAGCTGCAGCTGACCCGTGCAGCTGTCACCATCATTACAAATGAAATGATCTCCGAGGGCGTACTGCAGGAGCTGGGCGAGGCTCCCATAGAGCTGGATAAGCTCCAGAAAGGCAGAAGAAAGATTCTCATCGGCATCAACGCCACCAACAAGTTCGCACTGGGTGCAACCATCTCCGAGGGCTATGTCAGCGTGGGTCTGTCCACCCTGGATGCAGAGGTGCTGGACAAGGCTATGATGCCCATCGGCGAGGAAACCACAAACCAGGATGTTATGGACTTTATCGTTTCCTCCTGCAATGATATGATTTCCAACAGCTGTCTGAGCAAGAACAAGATCCTTGGTCTGGGCGTAGCTGTAATGCCCAATATGTGGAGCAAGATGCGGATCAGGATCCGGGACGGCGCACTGTACTGCCGCAGGGTGATAGACCCGTTGCAGAAGGCACTGGAGCTGCCGGTGCTTTGCGGGAATGCTGTAGGGCTGCTGGCAATGGCAACCCAGGATCACCGAACCCATGAGGGCAAACGGTTCAATCATATCCTGCTGGCCCTGGGCGAGAAAATCAATCTGGCTGTGCTCAACCAAAACAGTCTGATGTCCGATTACCAGATCCACACGGATCGGGTGGAGCGGATGATCGTGCGTCCCGGCGGAAAGTCATGTCCTGACTATCCGGATGGCAGCGTCAAGGCGGAACTGGCAGAGCATGTATTAATCGAGTCCATCAAGGAGGCATACTCCCAGGAGACCATGCCCTACCTGTACAACGCCACCGGCGGCGACAGAGAGCGCATTACCGAGGAGTTGTTCAACGACGCATACACCCACGGGGACAAGAGCGTACAGGAGATTGCACATTACACCCTGGATACCATGGCTGTGCTCATCAACAACCTGATCTGTGCTCATTATGCCGACAAGGTAGTGCTGCACAACTGCAAGATGAACGAATACTGCTTCGATTATCTGAAGAACAAGCTGGCAGAGCTGTTGGGCGTGGAGGACGTAAACGACATGCTGGAGTTCAGC
>NZ_FR894892.1:5557-12476 GCF_000434255.1 Ruminococcus sp. CAG:379
GGGGGGCTTTCTGTTTACTGCCTTATTGCATATGCAGCAGCGCATACACCAGAACTGCCGCTGCAAGGAAAATAATACCGAAGATCAGGGAGCCTCCCACAGCGCTCCTGCCCGGGAAGTATGCGTCCTCCGGATCCTCCGGGTTGATGTAGATGGTCATGGTATCCCCAATCTCGAAATCCTGTTCACTCTGGCGAACCTCCGCCTGGGTTTCGTACTCGTTGCCAAACCATTCGTATTTCACCCGGGGCGCATATCTGGTCTGGGTCTTGTGAGTCATATTGTTGGTACTGGTGAAGGTGACCACCTTTTCGATGACCTGGGCGGTAATCTCCTGGCTGCATCGCTTCTCCTTCAGCCGATGGGTAATGATGCCGCCGAACAGCAGAACCAGTCCGAACAATGCACAGCCCAGGCATCCCAGATTCGGTGCAGCCTCCAGCATCCGGTCTTTCTGACCCACATCACCGTACCGGAGCCGGTATGCCACAAACATGCCGATGAGGGACTCCAGACCCACGGTGAGGAACACCAGGTTGCCCACGTTCAGACGC
This sequence comes from Ruminococcus sp. CAG:379, assembly GCF_000434255.1. NCBI lineage: Bacteria > Bacillati > Bacillota > Clostridia > Eubacteriales > Oscillospiraceae > Ruminococcus > Ruminococcus sp. CAG:379. The sequence goes on from NZ_FR894892.1 coordinate 6,112, forward strand.
TTGATATGCTGAAAGCCTGCCAGCAGGAACATGAAGCCAAAAAAGCCAAAGGCGATCACCAGGCACAGGTAGGTGTCGGTCTGGGATGCGATATACATGGCGATGATGCTGCCGATAAAGGCGATCAGAAACAGAATCCCCCCGATGATGCTCGCCGGGGATTGCTTTTTGTTGGGATCCTTCATGATGACTTTCCTCATTTCGTCACACCTCTGCTGTGGGGGCAGGATATGCAGCCTCCAGCCGCTCCCGTGCCACTGCCAGCATCAGCTTGATGCGGTTTTCTTGATTGACCCGGGTGGCACCCGGATCGTAGTCGATGGGTACGATATTGGCAATGGGGTTTTTGGCCTTGATCTTCCGGATCATGCCCTTGCCCACAATGTGATTGGGCAGACAGCCGAAGGGCTGACAGCATACAATATTCTCATACCCGTGGGCGATCAGCTCCAGCATTTCACCGGTCAGGAACCAGCCCTCCCCCATCTTACTGCCGTAGCCGATGATCCCCCGCACCATTTCCTTGATCTGCATATAGGAAGCAGGCACGGAAAACTGCCGTGTGACCCGGATGCTGTCCAGAAAGACGGACTCGATATTGGTCAGATATTTGATGAGGAACTGCACCAGAGTTGCCTTGGCACGGCTGCCGCCGTAGAGCTTGATATCCTCCAGCCGGTTATCCACCTTGAAGATCAGAAAGCCCATGAGCCCGGGCAGCATTACCTCGCAGTCCTGGCTCCGGAGGAATTCCTCCAGGTGGTTGTTGGCGAGGGGGGAGAATTTTGCATACACCTCGCCAACCACCCCCACCCGTACCTTCTGGGTACGCTGCACCGGAATGGCGGCAAAGGCAGTACTGATCTGGGACAGGGTCTGCCGTAGCTGTTCAAATTTGGTGGGGCGCCGGGGCACGATCCGTGCGGAAAGCTGCTGAATCCACTGACCGATCAGCTGATCCGTTTCCCCGGGATTCACCTCATAGGGACGCACCTGGTTCCCCAGGATCATCAGCATATCCGCATAGGACAGCAGTGCCACCGCCTCCTTCAGCAACGGCAGGGTCAGCTTGAAGGCGCTTTCCTTCTCCAGTCCGGACATATTCAGAGAAATCACCGGCACATGGGTCAGCCCCGCTTTTTTCAGAGCCTTCCGCAGCAGGTGAATGTAGTTGGATGCCCGGCATCCGCCTCCGGTCTGGGTAATCATCACTGCCGTATGCTCCAGATCATATGCGCCGCTTTCCAGGGCATGCATCAGTTGCCCGATGGCAAGCAGTGCCGGATAGCAGGTGTCGTTGTGGACATATTTCAGTCCGGCGTCAATGACCGCCTGGCCATCGGAGTGAAGCAGCTCCACATGATAGCCGTAGGCGTTGAAGAGCGCCCGAAGCAGCTCAAAATGCAGCGGCGCCATGTTGGGAATGAGAATTGTGTAATCCTTCTGCATTTCCTTGGTAAAGCAGACCTGTGGTTCGTTGGTGCTCATGTATCCATAAACCGTCCTTTCGGTGTACCAGTATTCCGTTACGCCTGCAATGCGGCAAACAGGCTGCGCAGGCGGATCTTCACCGCCCCCAGATTGGTGATCTCGTCAATTTTGATCTGCGTGTAAATCTTGCCGCCTCGTTCCAGGATCTCCCGGACTTCGTCGGTGGTAATGGCGTCCACCCCGCAGCCGAAGGACACCAGCTGCACCAGGTTCAGCATGGGGTCGCCGCTGTCCGCCACATATTTTGCTGCCGCATACAGCCGGGAGTGATACGTCCACTGATCCAGCACATGGGTGTTGAACCGCTGTACCAGATGGCTGATAGAGTCCTCCGTAATGACCACTGCACCGCAGGAGCAGATCAGCTTGTCGATGCCGTGGTTGATCTCCGGATCCAGGTGGTAGGGTCTGCCTGCCAGGACGATCACCGGCAGATGCTCCTTCCGGGCGATCTCCAGATATTCCGCACCCTTTTTCCGCACCTGCTCCTGGTATGCGGCATGGGCGGCGAATGCCTGTGCCACGGCGTGCTTGACCTCTGACAGGGGGATCTCCCCGAACTGCCGGCACAGCACGGCGTGGATCTTTTTTGTAAAGTCCTTGGGGCGATGCAGCCCTAAATAATCATACAGAAAGGGCACCTGCTGCACCGCCTTCACGTTGGCTTCGATAACCTCCGGGTAGTATGCCACCACGGGACAGTTGTAGTGATTGTCCCCCAGTCCCTCGTCCAGGTTATAGGTCATGCAGGGGTAGAAGATGGCGTCCACATGCTCCCGGAGCAGGGCTTCCACATGTCCGTGCATGAGCTTTGCCGGGAAGCATACCGTGTCCGAGGGGATGGTATGCTGACCGCTCAGGTACAGCTTCCGGTTGGAGGGGGGAGAGGTCACGGTCTCAAAGCCAAGATCCGTGAAGAAGGCATGCCAGAAGGGCAGCAGCTCATAGAAATTCAGCCCCATGGGCAGGCCGATCCTGCCACGCTTGCCGGGCACGCCCTTACACTGTGCCAACAGCTCCCGCTTGTAGTCGTACAGATTGTAGTGCTTGCCGGCGTTCCCGGTGGCAAGGGGCTTTTCGCACCGATTGCCCCCGATGAATTTCCGCTTGCCGTCAAAGGTATTCACCGTCAGTCGGCAGGCATTGGGACAGCCCTTGCAGGTGATGACCTGCACCTGATGCTGAAACTGGGTCAACTGCCGGGCGTCCAGCAGACTGCCCTGGGCGGAAGCCTTGTGCGCCTGGGCGTAAAGCGCCGCCCCGTATGCACCCATCAAGCCGGAAATGGAGGGACGGATCACCTCTCTGCCGATCTCCTGTTCAAATGCCCGGAGCACGGCGTCGTTCAGGAAGGTGCCTCCCTGTACCACGATATGCTGTCCCAAAGCGTCTGCGCTGTTGGCACGGATCACCTTGTACAGGGCATTTTTCACCACGCTGATGGATAAGCCGGCGCTGATGTTCTCGATGCCGGCGTTGTCCTTTTGCGCCTGCTTGACGCTGGAATTCATGAACACGGTACACCGGGAGCCAAGATCCACCGGCTTTTCCGCAAACAGCCCCAGCTTAGCAAAGTCCTGCATCTCATAGCCCAAGGCACCTGCAAAGGTCTGTAAAAAGGAACCGCAGCCGGAGGAGCACGCCTCATTGAGGAAGATGTTGTCAATGGCACCATTCCGGATCTTAAAACACTTGATATCCTGTCCCCCGATGTCGATGATAAAATCCACATCCGGCCGGAATTCCTTTGCCGCTGTGTAGTGGGCAATGGTTTCCACAATGCCGAAATCCACCCCAAAGGCGCTGCGGATCATTTCCTCCCCGTATCCGGTGACAGCGGAGGCGGTCACATGGAGCGTTGGGAAATCCGCATACAGCCCGGTGAGAAAGCTCCGGATCAAAGGCACCGGGTTGCCGCTGTTGGGCAGGTACTCGGAGCGGATGATCCGCCGCTGCTGATCCATCAGCACCGCCTTTACGGTGGTGGAGCCTGCGTCAATGCCCAGGAATACCTCCCCTTCCGGGGTATCCCCAAAGCGGATATGGGCGGAGTTTTTCCTATGTCGCTTACGAAAGGCATCATACTCCTGCTGACTGGTAAACAGGGGCTTGCAGAAGGCGTAGGTACCGGAGGAGCGATAAGCTGCCGCCTGGCGGATGATCTCATGCAGGGACACCTGTCCCTCGTTCCCGGCAAAGGCTGCCCCCATGGCAACAAAGTACAGAGAATGGTCGGGGCAGACGCCCTCCACTCCCAGAATATGGTCAAATGCACGGCGCAGTTCCGACAAAAAGGTCAGGGGCCCGCCCAGGTACACCACCTTGCCCCGGATCTCTCTGCCCTGGGCAAGACCGGCAACGGTCTGGTTCACCACGGCGGCAAAAATGCTGGCGGAAATGTCATTCCGCTTGGCACCCTGGTTCAGCAGGGGCTGAATGTCGGATTTAGCGAACACGCCGCACCGGGAGGCGATGGTGTAGATCTTCTGGTAGTCCTTTGCCGCCTCATTCATCTCATCCGGGGTGATCCCCAGCAGGGTCGCCATCTGGTCGATGAATGCACCGGTGCCCCCGGCGCAGGAGCCGTTCATGCGCACCTCCAGCCCACCGTAGGAAGCGTCCTCATCGGTCAGAAACAGGATCTTTGCATCCTCTCCCCCAAGCTCAATGATTACATCTGCACCGGGGATCAGCCGATTGACGGCGATCCGGGTGGCATAGACCTCCTGCACAAAGGGAATCTGCAAATCGTTGGCGATGCCCATACCCGCAGAGCCGGAAATGCATAGCTGTACCCGGTCCAGATCGGGGAATTTTTCCGCAATGTCCGAAAGCATCCCGGCAATTTTTTCTGAAATCTGAGAGTAATGGCGTTCATACGCAGCGTATAGAATATTCCCGTCCGCATCCAGCAGGACGCTTTTGAGGGTGGTGGAGCCTACATCCAGTCCTATTTTCACAATAGTTCTCCATTCCCGGCAATGCCGATACTATATATACAATTTATTATAGCACAACGCACAGCAAATTGCAACACGCCCGGAGGAATGTATAAAAGCGGAAGCAGCGTCCATACTACACTTGACGGGAGCGAGAATCCTACTTCGCTCCCACAGGCTGCGGTTACCGGTATCGCTCTCCGCACAGGCGGCACCGGGCTCTGCCCTGCCTGTCCGTGCGGAGAAAAGGAGATTGTCATGAACAATCAGAATAACCAGAACCAGCAGCAGAACAAGAACAACCAGAATCAGCAGAATCAGCAGAACCAGCAGAACCAGCAGCAAAACAAGAATCAGCAGAACAACCAGCGGTAATCTGCGCAAAAGGCGGTATGGCTCTGCGCCACACCGCCTGCTGTTACATATTCGATTCCAGGGCGAACCGCTCTCTGCCGTCCGGCAGGCTGTCCAGGAACATGGCCTTGGGTCTTGCCCATACGGCACCGTCCTCCCCGCAGGACTGGTAGATCACCAGCTCCTCCAGCGTCTCGCTGTGCTTTGCCACTGTCAGCACCCGGTACTGTCCACCCTTGAAGTGCCGGTATACGCCGCCCACCTGCAGGGTCCTGGGCAGAACCATCGCCAGCTCCGGCTGCTCCGGCTCCCGGTTGAGAATATCGTCCCGCACCAGGATCATGCCTGTATGAGGCGGCACATCCGCACAGGCTCTGCCGCCGCTGACCGGAATGCTGCTGCCGCTGAGCACATCCACCATTTCCGGCATGGGCGTATCGAACTCGAACCGGTAGCCCTCATCGCTCAGGTTCAGTGCCACGAAAATGGTCTGATCCTGCAAGGTCTTGGAAAACAGCACCTGCTGATTCCGGATGATGACCGTGTGGTATTCTCCCGTGCGCAGTGCAGGATACGCCCGGTAGATCCGCCCCAGCTTCACAATGTGCCGGTACAGCTCCCGGTTGGCACCGGGCAGCTCCTGGTAATCGTAGCAGGGACGCAGCGGATCATCGGAATTGTTCTCCTTCCTGCCGGCAATGCCGTATTCACTGCCGTAGTAGATGGAGGGGATCCCGGGCATGGCGTACAGCAGGGTGTACACGTTGAACAGATGCGCCGGGTTGTTCAGCATGCTGGCGATCCGGTTCACATCGTGGTTGTCCACAAAGTTGTACAGGGCGATGCCCTTGTAGATGCCGTTGGCACCGGACTGCCGGTTGATGGAGTAATCGATCTCAAAGTAGTTCTTGTCGTTGTGGGAGGAGTAAATCCCCTTGTAGCACTCGTAGTTGGTAACGGAGTCCAGCATCTCCGGGTTCGCCCAACGCTTGTAGTCCCCGTGGATGATCTCCCCCATGAGCCAGAAATCCGGCTTCCGGCTCTTGCAGTACTGCCGCAGCCGGCGGAAGAAATCAAAGTCGATGCAGTCCGCCGCATCCAGCCGCAGACCGTCAATGTCAAACCGATCGATCCACATGCCCACGGATTCCAGCAGATAGTCGCACACTGCCGGGTTGTGGAGATTCAGCTTCACCAGATTGTAGTGACCATTCCAGCCCTCGTACCAGAAGGGATCCCCACAGGGACTGGGGCCGCCGAAATTCAGATTGTCAAACCAGCCGCAGTAGGGGGAATTCTGTCCGTTTTTCTGAATGTCTGTAAACTGGGGAAAGCTGCGCCCCACATGGTTGAATACCCCGTCCAGGATCACCCGGATGCCGTTTTCGTGCAGGGTCTTACAGATCCGGGCAAAGCCTTCATTGGTGCCCAGCCGCCGGTCGACGCAACGGTAGTCTGTGGTGTCATAGCCGTGGGAAACGGATTCAAACACCGGGCCAAAATACACCGTGTCCACGTTCATTTCCTTCAGATGGGGCAGGATCTCCAGCACCTTGTCCAGCCGCTGCACCGGCTCCCCGC
>NZ_FR894892.1:12493-17128 GCF_000434255.1 Ruminococcus sp. CAG:379
CTCCCCGCCGGTGTTGACCTTGGGTGCGCCGCAAAAGCCCATGGGGTAAATATGATAGATGATCGCATGTTCAAACCAATTTTGCATCGTGTATGCCTCCAATTACATCCATCAGGAATCGCTTCCCTCAATGAAATAGCTTGCTTCCATATCTGCCACGTTCAGCGCCATGGCAAGAGGGTATTTCTCCAGCGCCCTGCCGATGGTGTTTTTATCCTCCGTACCGGAAAAGCCCATATGATACCGGATGGCGAACGCCTCCTCCCGGGTGAGCCGCCCCTCTCCGTACAAAAAGCCGGAAATAATGTACACGGACTTTTCCCCGTGACCGTAGGGCATGGCGTCGTCAATGGTGTAATAGGGCACCTTTTCCCATACCCCCTGGTCGTTCTTCACGTTCCGGGTGCTGACCTTGTAAAAGTCGATCTTGCACAGGTCGTGGAGCAGCGCCACAATGGCGATGGTCTCCTCCGAATAGCGCATGCCATACAGCTCCTGTACCCGTGGCCGTGCCAGGTAATCCTTCAGGCAGTGGTACACATTCACGCTGTGCTCCACCAGTCCCCCCTCATGGGCGCCGTGATACCGGCTGCTGGAGGGAGCACGGAAAAAATCGCTGCGGTGCAGATACTCCAGCAGTCTGTCCGCACCCTCCCGGTGGATGTTCTCCTTGTAAATCTCGATGAATTCTTCTTTTGCTGACATAAGCATCCTCCATTCCCGGAATGTCATTGTCTGTATTATAGCACACTTGAAGGGCGGTTGCAAGGGGAACAGGCTCCGGCACAAAGGAATCCGGGACGGTTTTGTGCGATGCTCCAACAAGATACTTGCATTTTTAACAAAACAGGTGTATAATAATTATGGGTAATACCGCACAAAGATTGTGCAGTAGATGTGCTAACAGATTTTTCGTCAGATTGCATAGAAACGACGCAGGAATACTGGCGTATTGCAAGGAATTTTTGTGTGATATGACGGAAAATTCGTCAACAGATGCTGTGCAAAGCCGCCAGGCGTGCTTTGTGCGGTGTTGCCCATGATACCCGCTTGTCGGGAAAAAAGTTTGGGGGTATACATATGCAAAAACCGCACCAGCTGATGCACGAATTGACCGGATTGTTCCTGGACAAGAACACCGGGGTGTATTTCGGCACCTATGGGGGATTTTCCGTATTCATCAAGCCGGTGGAAAACCGGATGGAGATCTCCGCCGGCTTTCCCGATGCAGCAACCACCACGGGGAATCTGTTGCTGCTGCAATCCGCACTGGATTCCATACCCGGGCAGCACAAGTACATGCAGACCTGTCAGTACAACGATTCCACCCGGCAGGTGGTCTGCACCTGGAAACAGCTTGCCCAGTCCGTCAAGAAAAACGGGGAAATGTATGCGGCATTTCTGGATTCCATCCTTTCCGTACTGCGGAATTTCAACATGCACTCCTGCTGCAATCTGTGCGGCAGTGAACAGTCCCTGGATTACTACTGTGCCGATGGACATCTTCTGGTGGCATGTCCCAGCTGTCTGAACCGGCTGGAGCAGGAGCTGGGGAGCAAACGGGAAACCGCCTCCATGGTGCCGGAGGATCGGGTACACGGCATTCTGGGCGCCGCCATCGGGGCACTGGTACTGGCGCTGATGACCTGGCTCCTGTGGGAAATGGGGTACGTTGCCTACATTACCGGCTTTGTGGGGATGACCGTGGCAGTGACTCTGTACAAGAAATTCGCCGGGAAGATCTCTATGGTAGGCGCCGTGATCTGTGCGGTCATGTGCCTGGTCTTCAGCGTGGGCACCAACTACTTCTGCGTAGCAAAGGAATTTGTGAAGGTCTTTGCGGATGACGGAAAATATGTACAGGCTGTTCAACAGACCAAGAGCGAGCTGGAGGCAGCAGCCGCCGATGTGTACAACGTCAGCGATGAGGACATCAAGCTGTATTCTGAGGACTACAACAGCAAGGATGAATTCATCGCCGCATACAACAACGCACTGAGCACCTGTAAAACCGAACTGGAATTTGCAAAGGATCACCAGAGCATTCCTGCCTGCATGGCGGACATGTCCGAGATCCTGGACAATTACGATGAGGGCGGCGAGATTCAAAGCAACCTGAACGAGTGCCTGCTCTGGGGCGTACTGAGTATTCTGATCGTTTCCGTGCTTATGATCCCCAACATCAAAAAGCAGCTTCAGCAGGAGAACACCATTCAGATCCTTCAAGCAGCAGAGCTGTAAGAATCCCGTACATACACAAAACCCCGGCAGGACGCTCCCTGCCGGGGTTTTTCTTTGGATACTGCACAGAGATGGTATGGGATCCTAGATCCGCCGGGTGCCCACGCTCAACAGCGTTACCCCCGTCCAGATCAGATGGTAGAGTATAAACAAGGTGGCAGACAGCTCCGCATAAGCCTGCATGGACAGATACACCAGGGCAATGACAAGTCCCAGGCATGCAGAGGCGGTCTGTAGGATCACACCTAAGCATGCGGCAGAGCGGATGGACTTTGCCCCCAGCAGCAGTTGTACAAAGCCGGGGAACCTGCCTGCACATGCCATGGAAGCGTTGGTATGCTTCACGGGAGCGGTTTCCGCGTTAAAGTCCTCGTGCATGCGGCTGGGCAGAATCTTTACCATCTCCTGGGAAATATCATACAGCTTTGCGATCCGGTACAGGGTGATGATGGCATCGTGACTGCGAACCAGCACGCACATTTCCTGTTTTTCCAGCTCCTTGAGCCAGTAGCGCACCGCCTTGCTGCCCTTGATATCCACCACGAACATGGCTGCCAGATTGCCGGACACGGACAGGTAAATCGCCTCCCTGCCCCCTTCCGTCAGCTCGTTTTCCTTGGTTTTGGTGGGAAGCCCCTCGATGTTGTGACCGGTCATCAGCTCCCGGCTGCCGAACAGCACCCGCTTGTTGTTGATCCAGCCGCAAAGCCCCAGGGATTCTTCATAAGCAAAGTTCTCCACCTTCCGGAGCATGCCTTCCTTGCCGACGATGGCGTTGCTGAACAGACCCTGCATGACGCTGCCTGCATGCCGGGTCAGACTGGCGGCATCCAGAATGGCGTCATCGATCTTGGTGTCGGAAAAGATCTTGATGGAGGACAGCTGCACACTTCCCTCCGGAAACAATGCGGAGGCATCCACCATAATGGAGTTCACATCATAGAAATCATCCACGCTCTGGTAGCCGAGCATAACCGCCTTGTTCTTGATGAATTTCTTCGTGCCATTTTCCAGGGGCAGGTTTGCCACCAAAGTGATCGATGCACAGGCGCAGGCGGCAAAGCACATGGAAAATACGCTCAGACCGAAGCACAGGGTGCTTTCCAGACTGGGCGCCCGGAGAATAGACAGGAAGATGGACACGATGATGGAGATCACCAGAATGATGGGGCATGCCATCCGGCAGAACTTATCCGCCAGATCCGTGGAAAAGGTGTACCGGAGAAAATCCACTGTCTGCTCCGTTTTCCGCATGGTGGCGAGAATGGGGAAATCCCCGATGGTGCCCCGGGTGAGGGATTCCGCACGCTTTTCGTTTTCCACGCATACCACGGCGTGATCCGCCACCTTATCGGCGATCAGATGAAAGTTCCGTGCCGCCCGGCGGACGATCAGCAGCTGTCCCACTGTATTGCCCAGCAGGGTCAGCAGGGCGATGGGCATGTAGATATGCACCACATGGCTCTGTACCATACCGGGGTGGAACAGGCACGCCGCAGCCGCCCCAAGGGAGGAGACGGTGGTCATGGACGCCAGGGTGTCGCAGTCTGCCCGAAGCTGGAACAGCTTCCGGATGCCGCCGCCGATGACGCTTGCAGCAGTGGCAGTACCCAGCAGTCCGAACAGCAGCTGCATGCCCACATAGCTTCTGGGGGCAGCGGCAAGCCGCATATTGGCGAAGATAGGCAGGCTGTAGGAATCCGCCAGCGCCAGATATCCGCTGATGACTGCCAGCAGACCCAGCACCAATACCCGGAGGGACAGGCTGCTGCGCATCTCAAAGATCTCCCGGCGGACTGCCTTGGCATCCTCCTCATGATCCAGACTCCTTGCCCGCTTGGGCTGATCCTCCAGCAGGATCCGCTCCCCGTTGAATTTCACATCCAGCTCGTTGGGATCCTCCGTCCGGTGATTGCTCAGGTCAATGCTGGTTTTTTCCGCCTTGCTGACGCATTCCGTGGGCTGCACAGCCTGATACGGGGTTTCCAGAAAGGTTTCCGGAATGGAATCCGGCACCTTGTTGGGATCCTGCAGATCCTCCACCACCACCCGCACCTTCCGCTTGGACGGTGTCTGTTCCGCTTCCGCATGCTTCCGGGGCATGGCATTGGGGGATTCCCGCTCGTATGTAAACTGCACATGCCGACGGCGCTTTTTGCTCTGCATTTCCTTTGCCCGGGTGGAGTTGCTCATCTTCCGGATCATGGGCTGGTAGTCCACATCCGGTGCCGGACGCTTCATGACCACTGTGTCGTAATTTGCCTGTGGCTTTTCCTGCTCCGGATTCATCTTGGCACGCTGGGCAGCCTCAATGGCTGCAGCGGAGTTGATGAAGGACACCTCCGGCTTTTTCACATCCGAGGGCTTGAAGGTATCCGCCGGGGCACGGCGATG
>NZ_FR894892.1:17152-19127 GCF_000434255.1 Ruminococcus sp. CAG:379
CTTATCCTGCCGCCGTTTCCGGGTCTGGGGAGTAATGGGTTTGGTCACCGGCTGGGTCAGGGGAGTGCCGGTCTGCTCCGGCTTGGGAGCAGCATCCGGGGCGGCCTGTTCCGGTTCCTTGGGGGCGTTGGGGTCGTATTCCTTGAGGATATCCTCCAGATTCAGATCACGTTTTGCCATCACACCGCCCCCCTTACGCCTTTGCCGTCCGCTGCCGCAGGGTCTCGTACATGAAGATCCCGGCTGCCACGGAGGCGTTCAGAGAGGTGATCCTGCCGCACATGGGCAACCGCAGCAGAAAGTCGCACTTTTCCCGAACCAGTCTGCCCATGCCGAAGCCCTCGGAGCCGATCACCAGGGCAACGGGGCCGGTGAGATCCACCTTGTCGTAGGCATCACCGGATGCGTCCGTACCGTAGATCCAGACCCCTGCTTCCTTCAGGGTATCCAGGGCTGCCGCCAGGTTCGCCACCCGTGCCACCGGCAGCCAGCTTGCCGCCCCGGCAGAGGTTTTATGCACCGTGGCATTCAGAGAAGCGCTGCGGCGCTTGGGGATGATGACCCCGTCCGCCCCGGCGGTCTCTGCGGTACGGATGATGGCACCCAGGTTGTGGGGATCCTCAATCTCGTCACAGACGATCAGAAAAGGAGCTGTCCCCTTTTTCCGGGAAATATCCAGCAGATCCTCCAGGGTCACATAGGAGGCGCAGGCACCGGTGGCAATGACTCCCTGATGCGCAGCGCCGTTTGCCATCTGGCTCAGCTTCTGTTCGGTGACGTTCTTGACCACAATGCCCCGGCTTTTCGCCATGGTGCAGATCCTGCCAAGACTGCCGCCGGTTCCGTTCATATATATTGTATCAAGCGGTTCTTCCGCCTTTAATGCTTCTAAAACAGGATTTCGCCCGATGATGAGGGCTTCGTCTTTTTCCTGTGTCTGCATCAATCATGCTCCCTCCGATTTGTTATTTCCGCCCCGGGGACGGTTTCATTTCTTTCTGTGCAGTTCGCAAAAAACCGCTCTTTTGTCCATACACATGCCTATAATTAAGTATAGCACAATGCTCGAATAATTACAAGACGATTACAAAATTTTTGCCGCCGCATTTTCTGGAAACAGGCAGAAAAATGCCGGCACAGTGAGAACCATGCCGGCATTTTGACAGCAGCACCGCCTGTGCCATGTCGCCTTATACATTCTGTTGATGCTTTTCCCGCAAATGCTGCTTGAGCTTTTCAAAGGACTCCACGCTGATGGCATGCTCCAGCTTGCAGGCATCCTCCATGGCGGTTTTCTCATCCACCCCGATGCCCACCAGCCAGTCCGTCAGCACCCGGTGCCGCTCGTAGATCCGTTCTGCCACTTCTCTGCCTGCGGGGGTCAGGGTGATAAACCCGTCGGAGGGATCCACCTCAATAAAGCCTCCGTTTTTCAGAATGCCCACTGCCCGGCTGACGCTTGGCTTGGAAAACTCCATTTCTGTGGCAATGTCCACGGAACGCACATTCTTCCCCTGGTTGTGGAGCACCAGAATGGTTTCCAGATAATTTTCGCCGGACTCATACAATTTCGCCATACTCTATCCTCCCGGGTGTCCCCGCAACTCAAATTCTATCTGTAAATGGATGCGCTGCCTCAAACTTTTCTTTTTTATTATACCACGATCTGCTGCCCTTGACAAGCCCTTTTACCGGCGCTATACTAAGGACAAGGAGGGATCCTATGACCTATACAGAACGGCTTTTGAAGGACTGCACCCTGTGCCCCCGGCGATGCCATGCAAACCGGCTCCGGGGAGAACGGGGTGCCTGCGGCATGACCAATGAGATCCGGATCGCCCGGGTAGCGCTACACCCCTGGGAGGAGCCATGCATCAGCGGAGAACATGGCTCCGGCACGGTGTTTTTCTCCGGCTGTCCCCTGCAATGCGTCTACTGTCAGAACCGGGAGATCGCTGCCGGCAGGCTGGGCAAG
>NZ_FR894892.1:19148-22315 GCF_000434255.1 Ruminococcus sp. CAG:379
GGCAAGCCATATACCGTGCAGCAGCTGGCGGATGCTTTTCTGGATCTACAGGAACAGCATGCCCACAACATCAACCTGGTGACCCCGACCCATATGGTGCCCCAGATCCTGGACGCCTTGCAGCTGGCAAAGGCACAGGGACTCCACATTCCCATTGTATACAACACCGGGGGCTATGAGAACACGGAAACCCTGAAACTTCTGGAGGGGTGGGTGGACGTGTATCTGACGGACTTCAAGTACCTAAGCACCGCCCTGTCCGGGGCATACTCCCACGCAGCAGATTATGCAGAAGCGGCAAAGCCTGCTCTGGCGGAAATGGTGCGGCAGACCGGCGCAGCCCGGTTCTCCCCGGAGGGCATGATGGAGCGGGGCGTCATCGTGCGGCATCTGCTGCTGCCGGGGCAGACGGCGGATTCCAGGGCGGTGGTGGAATATCTGTATCACACCTACGGAGATCGGATCTGGATCAGTCTGATGAACCAGTACACCCCCCTGCCCTGGGTACAGCAGGATCCGTTGCTGTGCCGCCGGGTCACCCGGCAGGAGTATGACGCAGTGGTGGACTATGCAGTAGCGCTTGGAGTGGAAAACGGCTTTACCCAGGAAGGGGAAGCCGCCTCCGAAAGCTTCATCCCGCAGTTTGAGGGGGAATAAAATAACCCGGGAGGGCGCACCTCCCGGGTTATTTCTTTTTATCCGCATGCAAAACGCATGCAGCTTGGAAAGAAAATGAAGCTTACTTCAGTCTGCTCTCCAGCATATCCAGCTCAGCAGCCAGAGCCTTCGGCAGTCTGTCACCGAACTGCTTGTAGAATTCACGCATTTCGGAAACTTCCTTGGTCCACAGATCCTTGTCAACAGCCAGCAGCTTGTCCATGATCTCCGGTGTTACCTCGTCCTCAATGCCGGAAACGTTGATATCACCCTTCTTGGGCAGGTAACCGATGGCAGTCTCCTCTGCGTCGATCTCGCCGTCGCAGCGCTTTACGATCCAGTCCAGCACTCTCATGTTGTCGCCGAAGCCCGGCCAGATGAAGTGACCGTTCTCATCCTGCTTGAACCAGTTGACGTTGAAGATCTTCGGAGCCTTGTCGCCCAGCTTCTCGCCCATTTCCAGCCAATGAGCCCAGTAGTCGCCCATGTGGTAGCCGCAGAAGGGCTTCATAGCCATAGGATCGTGGCGGAGTACGCCTACTGCGCCGGTTGCAGCGGCAGTGGTCTCGGAGGAAACAGCGGAACCAACGTAGGTGCCGTGTGTCCAGTCAAAGGACTGATATACCAGCGGGGTGGTTGCTGCACGACGGCCGCCAAAGATGATGGCAGAGATCGGCACACCCTGGGGGTTGTTGAATTCAGGAGAAATGCAGGGGCAGTTTTCTGCCGGTGCGGTAAATCTGGAGTTGGGGTGTGCGAGCTTGTTGCCGGCAGCGGTAAATTCCTTGCCGTTTACCTTTTCGCCCTTCCACTCGGTTGCATTCTCCGGCGGATTCTTGTCCAGACCCTCCCACCAAACGGTCATGTCATCGTTGTTGATGGCAACGTTGGTGAAGATGGTGTTCTTTCTGGTGGATGCCAGTGCGTTGTAGTTGGACTTTGCATTGGTGCCGGGCGCTACGCCAAAGAAGCCGTTCTCCGGGTTGATGGCATAAAGTCTGCCGTCCGGACCGGGCTTGAGCCATGCAATATCGTCACCAACGGTAAATACCTCGTAGCCCTGCTCCTTGTACAGCTCCGGCGGAATCAGCATTGCCAGGTTGGTCTTACCGCATGCAGAGGGGAACGCTGCACAGATGTACTTGGTCTCCTTGCCGGGCTTCTTCAGACCCAGAATCAGCATATGCTCTGCCATCCAGCCCTCGTTCTTGCCCTGGAAGGAAGCGATACGCAGTGCGAAGCACTTCTTGCCCAGCAGAACGTTGCCGCCGTAAGCGGAGTTGATGCTCCAGATGGTGTTATCCTCCGGGAAGTGTACGATGTAACGCTTCTCCGGATCTACGTCAGCCTTGGAGTGGAGGCCACGTACAAAGTCATTGGAGGTATCACCCAGATTCTCGAATGCAGCTACACCCATTCTGGTCATGATGTGCATGTTCAGAACAACGTAGATGGAGTCAGTCAGCTCTACACCAACCTTTGCCAGAGGAGAACCGATGGGACCCATGGAATAAGGGATCACATACATGGTTCTGCCCTTCATAACCCCGTCGAACAGAGGGGTCAGCTTTGCGTACATTTCCTTGGGATCGCACCAGTTGTTGGTGGGGCCTGCGTCTTCCTTGTTGCGGGAGCAGATAAAGGTTCTGTCCTCAACACGGGCTACGTCGTTGGGCAGGGTTCTATGATAAAGGCATCCGGGGAGCTTTTCCTCGTTGAGACGATACATCTTATCTCTGTTGCCCTCGGGCAGCGCACAAACCTCATCGGTCAGCGCATCCAGCTGCGCCTGGGAGCCATCGATCCAGACTACCTTATCAGGCTTTGTCAGTGCAACCATTTCGTCAACCCACTTGTTGACATTCGGGTTCTTTGTTAGTGACATGATGATTCCTCCTTAAACAATTACGGAATTTCGGCAGCAAACCAGCGCCGCCCTCGGAAAATCAAATTTTCCACAAATACTATTATAGCCGAATGGCACCCCGGTGTCAAGTCCGGGAATCAAAATCCTTGTTATTTTTTTGGCATACCTCTATGCCATTTCGGCATTACTGCAAAAACCTTGCTGTGACCTGCCGCTTATCCATTTCGATCATGCCCTCGTTTTTCAGCTTCCGGATCTCCCGGAGCATGGCGCTCCGGTCCACACACAGGTAATCCGCCAAAGCGGTGCCCGTAAAGGGAATGGAGAACACAGTCTGCTTGGCGTGATCCGCACACAGATTAAAATAGCACAGCAGACGATCCCGGATGGAGCGGCGGCTCAGCACCTCCACCCGTTCACTGAGACCCAGCGCCTTTTCGGAAATGAGCCGGAACAGATTTTCCGTGATCTGGGTGTGGCAGGCGCAGGCGTTGCTGCATCGCTTGGAGATCTCATCGTAGGTGATGAAGCTGATCTCGCAGTCCGTGTCGGCGGTTACATAGATGGCGTCCTGATTGCCGGAAAAAGCAAAACATTCACCGAACAGTCCGCCCTCCTCCACCCGTTCCAGAATGGTACGGCT
>NZ_FR894892.1:22345-23360 GCF_000434255.1 Ruminococcus sp. CAG:379
GCTGCCGTTTTCATCGGTGCGGATCAGGGACGCCATGCCCTTGAGGACGATGCCGATTCTGCCGAAGGTCTTTTCATAGTCACAGATCACGGCGCCGGCAGGAAAATTTGCGTTGGTGGCGTGAAAGCACTGCATCATCCGCTCGCAGTCATGGTGGGAAACATTTTCAAACAAGGCAATATTGCAAAAATCCAAAAAAACACCCCCGAATTTCGTAAATGTTGCAATTGCAACAGAATTTCGTTTTCCTTTATGATAAACTAAATACAATGAAAAGTCAAGGCAGACTTTTCAAATCTAAAAAATCATATATGGAGGATACGAGTATGAAAAAGTTTGTATGTTCTGTTTGCGGTTATGTACACGAAGGAAACGAGCCCCCGGCATTCTGTCCGCAGTGCAAGGCACCTGCTTCCAAGTTTGTAGAGCAGAAGGAGGACGCTGTGGCATGGGCTGACCAGCACGTGGTAGGCGTTGCAAAGGGTGTGGATCCGGAAATCGTGGAGGGTCTGCGCCAGAACTTCACCGGGGAATGCACCGAGGTGGGCATGTACCTGGCAATGGCAAGAGTTGCATTCCGGGAGGGCTATCCGGAGATCGGTCAGTACTGGGAGAAGGCGGCTTACGAGGAGGCAGAGCATGCGGCAAAGTTCGCAGAGCTGCTGGGCGAGGTCATCACCGACTCCACCAAGAAGAACCTGGAGATGCGGGTAGCCGCAGAGAGCGGTGCCTGCGAGGGCAAGAAGAAGCTTGCCGCAAAGGCAAAGGAGCTGAATCTGGACGCCATCCACGATACGGTTCACGAAATGGCAAAGGACGAAGCAAGACATGGCTGCGCATTTGCAGGCCTGCTGAAGCGGTACTTCGGCTGATGGAAAACTACACGATCTGCCACTGCATGCAGGTGACCTATGCAGACGTGGAAAACGCCCTGCACCGGGAGACCCGGTTTGAAAACGTGGAGAGCGCATTTGAAGATGTGCAGAAGATCACCCACTGCTCCACCGGCTGCGGC
>NZ_FR894892.1:23378-25825 GCF_000434255.1 Ruminococcus sp. CAG:379
CCGGCTGCGGCGGCTGCCACGATAAGATTCTGGACGTGATTTCCCAGATCATGAGCAAGTAAACGAAAAACAGGAGCCTGTTGCAGACAGGCTCCTGTTTTTGCTTGCACAACCACCGGGCATATGCTATAATACATAACAGTAACGTATCAAGGCAAGGCAATACCGCACAAAGATTGTGCAGCAGATGTGCTAACAGATTTTTCGTCAGATTGCATAGAAACGACGCAGGAATACTGGCGTATTGCAAGGAATTTTTGTGTGATATGACGGAAAATTCGTCAACAGATGCTGTGCAAAGCCGCCAGGCGTGCTTTGCGCGGTGTTGCCACAACATCAAACAATGGGAGGGCATATCATGCAAGCAGCATTTTCACCGGCGGACATTCTCCTGTCGGGCAAGGACATTGACAAAACCAAGTGGGCAGTGGTGGCATGCGACCAGTACACCAGCGAGCCGGATTACTGGAACGCTGTGGCGCAGCAGGTGGGAGACAGTCCCTCCACCCTGCAGCTGATCCTGCCGGAGCTGTACCTGGAGCAGCCGGATGTGGAGCATCGGATCGAAAAGATCCAGGCTGCCATGCAGGCGGATCTGGAGGCAGGCTGTCTGGACTGCTTCCCGGATGCGCTGATCTATGTGGAGCGGATCCAGAGCGACGGCAAATGCCGGCAGGGGCTGATCGGCAAGCTGGATCTGGAGCAGTACGACTACGCCAAGGGCAGCACCTCCCCGGTGCGGGCAACGGAAGCCACCGTGCTGGAGCGGATCCCGCCCCGGAAAAAGGTACGGCAGGGTGCGCCCCTGGAGCTGCCCCATATTATGATCCTCATCGATGATATCCGCAGAACCGTCATCGAGCCTATGGCGGCACGGAAGGACAGCATGCAGAAGCTGTACGATTTTGACCTGATGCAGGGAGGCGGACATCTCACAGGTTATCTGATCCCGGCGGACATGCAGCAGCAGGTACTGGATGCTCTGGACGCTCTGGCGGATCCGGCGGCTTTTGCAGAAAAATATGACCTTGCTCCCGGCACTCCGGTGCTCCAGTACGCCATGGGGGACGGGAACCACTCCCTTGCCACTGCAAAGGCATGCTACGAGCAGCTGAAGGCGGAGCATCCGGGAGAGGATCTGTCCAGCCATCCGGCACGGTATGCCCTGGTAGAGCTTGTGAATCTGCACAGTGACGCTTTGCAGTTTGAAGCCATTCACCGGATCGTTACCGGCGTGGATCCGGCGGATCTGATGGGACAGATGCAGCAGGCGTTGCAGCTGACAGAGGGGACGCAGGCAGACTGCCAGTGCTTTACCTGGATCCAGGGGGGGAACCAGGGTGTGTCTGCGGTGCATGCGCCCACTTCCAAGCTGACGGTGGGCAGCTTACAGCAATTTCTGGACGGCTATCTGGCAGCCCACCCGGGGGCAAAGATCGACTATATCCACGGGGCGGACGTGGTACAGCGGCTGGCTGCAGCGCCGGATGCCATTGGCTTTTTGCTGCCGGACATGGGCAAGGAGGAGCTGTTCCCCACAGTCATCGGAGACGGGGCACTGCCCAGAAAAACCTTCTCCATGGGGCATGCGGCGGACAAACGGTTCTATATGGAATGCCGCAGAATCACCGAATAAGGAAATGACCCGGAGGCGAAAAACCTCCGGGTATTTTTCTGCATAGTTGCACGAAAGCGTACAACTTTCCGAAAAAAAGCGCTGTTTGCAGATGCGGCAAACGCATACTTTACAGCGAAAGGAAGTCATAGAATGACGCTCAAAGCAAACGGCAAGCGCATTGACTGCGGTGCCATCGCCCACCTGTTTTCCCAGGGGGAGCGGCACGCAGACAAGGTGGCATTCGCCCTGCCCCGATACTATGCGGGATGGGACTTGTCCGGCTGCACCTTTGCCCTGACCGGGGAGAATGCAGAGGGAAAGCAAGCCCAACAGGTTCTGGAAAAGGCGGTATCGGAGGATACGGTCACGGTACAGTGGGAGGTGACCGGAGCATTCACCATAGCCCCGGGGGTGCTGAAGCTATCCCTGCGGGCGTTCACCACAGCGGATGCGGCAGAAGCATCCGGCAGCGAAACCGATTCGGACACCTGGCAGGAGGATGGCACGCTGGTGCTGGAGTATCAGCTGACGGACATTGAGATCCTGCCGGCGGTCAGCGCCGTAACGGATCCTGCCANNNTCAGCGCCGTAACGGATCCTGCCACGGTGACGTTGGCGGCGCAGGCGCTGAATCAGCTGGCGGCAAAGCTGGAACAGGCACTGACAGAGCTGGACGCACGGGCGGCGGCTCTGAAGCTGACGGGCTTTGAAAACAGGCTCACAGCCCTGGAGGGGCGGATCCAACCGGTGACCCAGGCGGAATACAACGCCCTGACCCCGGGTGCTGACACCCTGTATCTTATTGTAGAGGAGGTGGGAGCATGACCGG
>NZ_FR894893.1:0-2183 GCF_000434255.1 Ruminococcus sp. CAG:379
CCATCGCAGATAGCCGATGCCCAAGATCACCAGCACCACCAGCAGGTCGAACCAGGTGCCCTGGAGCCAGTGGTAAAAGGCGTACACATCCAGCTGGATGGAGCGGATGCCGCGCAGCAGTGGGAACACCAGCAGCCAGATATTCTTGCCGGCGTATTTGAGGATATTGATCGGATGCTCCCGGTACAAGCCATCACCCCCTTGGGGGCTGCAACGCCGTACGCAGCTGCTCATAATCCCGCTTGCTCAGAAAGAGCAGCAGCATGGAGCCGCCGAATGCGCTCAGCAGAATGAAATTCAGCCCGGTGATCTTGGAAAAGGGTGTGGAAATGGAGGTGGTATACTGGATCGCACTGCGGCGCAGGGTCTGTGTCCGCACAAAGAAGCAGCCGCTGTGCTTGACCACCTGTTCCGGGGAAACGTAGTAGCAGGTATGCCGGAAGTACAGGGGCAGGTAGACCATGGCAGTAAACAGTCCGGCTACCGTTACGGTGACGATCACCACCCACAGCACAACCGGCAGGGCGGACAGGTAGGGGGCAACCGGAATGAAATAATACGCCAGTGCATCCAGCAGGGCGGTGACCAGCAGCAGCACCAGCCGGATCAGATTGATACAGGTTTTGTCCGCAAAGTACCGCCGCATGCATACCCCTCCCTTCGTTCTGTTTCCTCTCTGCGCCGCATATGCTTTCTGCGCAGACTTCTCTATTATCATTATAGCACATTCTTCTGTCGAAATTCAAGAGCCGAGACGCTGCTGTGGAGGGTACTATGCTGGAAACCGTCAATGCATTCATCTGGGGCAATCTGCTGCTGAGCCTGCTGCTGGGCACCGGGCTGTATTACACAGTCCGTATGCGCGGCTTTCAGCTCCGGGGCATGGGAAGGGTACTACGCTGTACCTTTTCCGGCTGCCGGAGCCGGACGGCAGGCAGCGGCAGGATTTCTCAGTTGCAAACCATGTCCGCCGCCCTTGCCGCCACCATGGGTACCGGAAACATTGTGGGAGTGGCAACGGCGCTCACTCTGGGGGGACCAGGGGCGATTTTCTGGATGTGGATCTCCGCCATTCTGGGCATGCTGCTGGTGTATGCGGAAAATATGCTGGGAGCATTGTTCCGGTACCGGTGTGAGGACGGCAGCTGGTGCGGCGGTGCCCTTGCCTATCTGGAACGGGGCATGCGCAGCCGTCCCCTTGCCCTTGCCTTTGCCGGATGCTGTGTGCTGGCGTCCCTGGGTATGGGCAATCTGGCACAGGTCAACTCCCTTGCCTGTGCTGCCCGGGATGGGTTCGGAGTGCCGCCGGTGGTATGCGGTCTGGTAACTGCCGCTTTGGCGGGGATCATAATTCTGGGTGGCGTTGACCGCATCGGCAAAGCAGCCCAGAGCCTGATCCTGCCCCTGTCCGGGCTGTATCTGCTTTGTGGCGTGGTTTTTCTGATCCTGCGCCGGGATGCGCTGGGGGATGCCTTCAGCAGCATTTTCCGGGGCGCCTTCGGACTGACCGCAGTGGGAGGGGGTGTCAGCGGCGCCGCTGTGCGCCAGTGCATCAACATTGGTCTGCGCCGGGGGGTATTCTCCAACGAAGCCGGTTTGGGAAGCGCCTCCCTGCTGCATGCGGCAGGGGAAGCGGAGGATCCCTGCGTCCAGGGCATGTGCGGCATCTTTGAGGTGTTTGCGGATACCATCCTGTGCTGCACCATGACCGCCCTGGTGATCCTGTGCAGCGGCGTGACGGATCCGACTCTGGAGGGGGCTGCTCTGGTGATGGCTGCATTTTCCACCCGGTTCGGCGCATTCGGCAGGATCTTCATTACCCTGTCTGTGATGCTGTTTGCCTTTGCCACCCTCATTGGCTGGAGTGTATGCGGAGAATCCGCCGCCCGGTATCTGTCCCCCCGATGGGGCAGTTGTGTGTACCGGATCTGTTTCCTGTTTGCCTGTATGATCGGGGCAGTGCAGGATCTGACCCTGGTGTGGCAGCTGTCGGATCTGTTCAACGGGCTGATGGCGTTTCCGAATCTGATCGGACTGATCGGGCTGCGGCGGCATGTGCATCCGCCTGCATAAGCCCGGGTGGGGTGGTACATACTTTCCTTGACTGACCAATGGAAAGGGAGTATGGAACATGAACGCTGTGATTTTTTGTGACGGGGGCTGCGGCTGGCTGGCACCTCTGA
>NZ_FR894894.1:0-4027 GCF_000434255.1 Ruminococcus sp. CAG:379
CGGGTGCTGGGGCGGGCATGCGCCAAGGAGGAACAGGATTGGGTGCTGTCCCAGCCGGATCCGGACTATGCCTTTATCCGGCTGTGGACGGCGAAGGAGAGCTATGTAAAGGCAACCGGCACCGGCATCGGGGTGCCCCTCCAGGAAGTCACCTTCACCCTGACGGAGGAGCGCATCCGGAGCCGGATGGACGCCGGGTTCACCCAGCTACTGCTGCCGGAGCATGTAATTACAATTTGCCATAAGACCGGCAAAGGGCAGGTTCTGACCCTTTGCCCCAAGGAGGAATGGATATGCTGGAACTGGATCTGACAGGAAAAATCGCTTTGATTACTGGAGCCACCGGACAGCTTGGGCGTGTCATGGCGCATACCCTTGCGGACTGCGGAGCGGACATTGTGGTGCATTATCACGCCAACCGGCTGCAGGCGGACAAGCTGGTGGCGGAGCTGACCCGGATGGGACGCCGGGCACTGGCGGTGCAGGCGGATGTGACCGAGCGGGACAGCGTGTTCGCCATGCGGGATAAGGTGGAGGCGGTGCTGGGCATGCCTCAGATCCTGGTGCACAATGCGGTGATTCAGTATGCATGGAAGCCCGTCTTGCAGCAGGATCCCGGGGATTTTGACAGTCAGTACCGCTCCTGCGTCATGCAGACGGTGTATATGGCACAGGCGTTTGTGCCTGCCATGCAAGCTGCCCATTACGGGCGGATCCTGGTAATCAACACGGAGTGCGCCGCACTGGCAGAGGCTGGCTGCGGGGCATACACAGCGGCAAAGCGGGGATTGGACGGGCTGTGCCGGTGTCTTGCCAAGGAGGTGGCAGGGGACGGGATCACCGTGAACCAGATTGCGCCGGGCTGGACCATTACGGAACGTGACCGGGATGCGAATACGCAGGTGCAGCCGGATTACGACCGGCAGGTGCCCATGGGCCGCCGGGGCACGGATGCGGAGATTGCACAGATGGCAGCGTTCCTGGTGTCCGATCTTGCCAGCTTCACCACCGGAGCGTTTATTCCTGTGTGCGGCGGCAGAGTGATGCCGGCGATCTGATTTGTCGAATTGGGTGAAAATATGGTGAAAACCTTGTTATTTTGCCCGGAACATGCTACAATGAAGGCAATGCGGTAGGTGCTACTGCGTTGCCTGATTTTTTGGCATGCCCATGGAGGGGTGCCTGTACATAGGAGGAACATGTATGGCGGCATTTGTAACGCTGCGGGATGTACGGAAGGAATACCGGATGGGGGAGGTGCTGATCAAGGCATCCGACGGCATCTCCTTTGAGCTGGAGAAGGGAGAATTCGTGGTGATCGTGGGGCCTTCCGGTGCCGGGAAAACCACCGTGCTGAATATGCTGGGAGGCATGGACACCTGCGACTCCGGGGAAATCATCGTGGACGGGCAGGACATTGCCAGACTGAAGAAAAAGGAGATCACCCGGTATCGCCGGTACGACATCGGCTTCGTGTTCCAGTTTTACAATCTGGTGCAGAATCTCACCGCCAAGGAAAATGTGGAGCTTGCCACCCAGATTTGCCGGGATGCGGCGGACGCAGCCCAGATGCTTGAAAAGGTAGGGCTGGAAGATCGGATGGACAATTTTCCGGCACAGCTGTCCGGCGGGGAGCAGCAGCGTGTGTCCATTGCCCGTGCACTGGCGAAAAAACCCAAGCTCCTGCTGTGCGATGAGCCAACCGGCGCCCTGGATTACCAGACCGGTAAGCACATCTTAAAGCTGTTGCAGGATACCTGTCGACGGGATGGTATGACCGTGGTGGTCATCACCCACAATTCTGCCATTGCCCCTATGGCGGATCGGGTCATTGAAATCAAGAACAGCAAGGTACACGGGGTTCGGATGAATGCGCATCCGGAGCCGGTAGAGCAGATTGAGTGGTGACGGTATGAATCGGAGCATATTCAAAAATACCTTGCGGAGCATCTGGAAGACCAAGGGCAGATTCCTTGCTATTTTCGCCATCATCGCCCTGGGCAGCGGATTTTTCGCCGGGGTCAAGGTCACCAGTCCGGATATGAAGCTGACGGCGGATGCCTACTACAAGGACACCCACCTGGCGGATTTGCATCTGAAATCCACGGTGGGCTTCTCCCGGGCGGAGGTTCAAAAGCTGGCACAGCGCCAGGGGATTGCCGGCTGTTATGGGGGCTATTCCACGGATCAGTATTTGCATGCGGAGGATACCGCCAGCGCCATTGCCCGGATCTGGTCTGTGGATTTTACCCAGGTTGGCACCGGCTCTCCCCAGGATCTGAATACCCCCACTCTGCGGGAGGGCAGATGGCCGGAGCAGCCGGACGAATGCCTCATCGAGGTGCGTACTCCGGGGGAATTCAAGGTGGGGGATACTCTGACCCTGGATCCGGCAAAGGCGGAGGAGCCGGTGACGGATACCCTGAAAACCGACACCTTTACCATAGTGGGGGTTGCGGACTGGTCCATGTATGTGGACTTTGAGCGGGGTACCACCACCGTAGGCAACGGCAAGGTGGAAAGCTATATCCTGGTGCCGCCGGGGGCGTTCACCCTGGAGGTATACACGGACGTGTTCCTGACTCTGGAGGATACCAGGAAGCTGTATGCCTATGACCAGGTCTATACGGATACAGTGCAGGCATACGCAGAACAGCTGGAGGCGGACGCACCGGGCATTTACTGTCTCCGGGAGGAGCAGCTGCGGGCGGATGCGCAAAAGGAACTGGATCAGGCAAGAAAGGATCTGGATGAGGGTTGGGAAGCCTATGAATCCGGCAAGCAGGAGCTGGCGGATCAGCTGGCTGCTGCCCGGCAGGAGCTGGAGGATGGCAGAACGGATCTGGATGCGCAGATCAGTCAGCTTGCAGACAAGCAGAAGGAACTGGAACAGGGAGAGAAGACCCTGGCAGCCTCCCAGAAGCAGCTGGATGCCCAGGCAAGCTCCCTCAAGACCCAGCAGACAGCATTTCAGCAGGCGCAGCAGACCCTGTCGGATGCGGTGCAGTTTTCCGAGAATCTGCTGACTGCCATTGACAACTACCGGTACACCTGCATGGTGCCGCCCCTGGATGCCCAGACGGAGCAGCTGATCGATAACGCCTCCGTACTGGATGGCAGCGGCATGGAATTTACCAAGATGCTGCGGCAGTATATCACCGAGCCTGTGGATGCTGCGGAAAAGGGCATGCATGCATCCGCTTTGAAGCTGTATGCCCAGAATTACCAGGTGTCCCTGTACAATCAGCAGGGGGATCTGGATCGGCAGGGCGCACAGCTGACGGCAGCACAAAAGAAGCTGAATGCTTCGCAGAGTACCCTGGATGCCAAGAAAAAAGAACTGGAACAGGGCAAGCAGCAGCTCCAGGAGGGGCAGCAGGCCATTGCCGATGCCCAGGCAAAGCTGGAACAGGGGGAGGAGGAAATCGCCGATCAGCAGGCCCAGGGAGAGCAGAAGCTGGCGGATTCCAAGGCGGAACTGGAACAGGGAGAGGCGGAGCTGAAGGACTCAGAGGCGAAGCTGGACACCATCGGCGAGCAGATCCAGTGGTATGTGCTGGATCGTTCCTACAATGTGGGCTATGACAGCTTTTGGGAGGATGCAGACCGGGTGGATTCCATTGCCCGTGTATTTCCCATCTTCTTTATCCTGGTAGCATGTCTGGTGTGCCTGACCACCATGACCCGTATGGTGGAGGAGCAGCGCACGGAGATTGGTACGCTGAAGGCGCTGGGCTACAGTGGTGCTGCGGTGGCGGGGCAATTCCTGCTGTATTCCATGGCGGCAAGCCTGCTTGGGGTGTTCGCCGGCGTGGGACTGTGCACCCAGGTCTTTCCCCGGGTGATCTATGCGGCATACCTTTTGATGTATAATCTGCCCCCGGTGCATTGTCCCTTCCACTGGGGCTATGCCCTTGGTTCCCTGGGTACTGCATTGCTCTGTACCGGCGCTACCTCCCTGGCGGCGTGCTATGTGGAGCTGACCTCCGTGCCGGCACAGCTGATGCGGCCAAAGCCCCCGAAAAAC
>NZ_FR894894.1:4039-13345 GCF_000434255.1 Ruminococcus sp. CAG:379
CCAAAGCCCCCGAAAAACGGCAAGCGTGTGCTGCTGGAGCGGATCGGCTGGCTGTGGAAGCGGCTTGGATTCCACGCCAAGGTTACCATCCGGAACGTGTTCCGCTACAAAAACCGGGTGCTGATGACCGTGGTGGGTGTGGCAGGCTGCACCGCCCTGATGCTCACCGGCTTTGGGCTGCGCAACGCCATTTCCGTTATTGTGGATCTGCAGTATTCCCGGGTGTATCAGTATGACCTGTTGGGGGTGTATGATCCGGACGCTGATGCCAAGGAACTGGAGGAGCTGCATCAGAAGGTGACGGATACCCCGGAACTGACGGATACTCTGTATGCTTTGCAGAAAAGCGCCACCATCACCGGCGCCGGCGGCAGCATGGAGGCGTATCTGTTCGTGCCGCAGGAGCCGGAGCGACTGCCGGAATTTATCCGGCTCATCGACCGGAAAACCGATGCGGCATATACCCTGGAGGAGCAGGGGGCGGTGGTGACAGAAAAACTTGCCCGGATGCTGGACGTAGGGGTGGGGGACACCATCACCCTGGAGGGGGCATCTGCGCCGGTGACGGTGACTGCCATTACGGAGCAGTATGTGTTCCATTATGTGTATCTGTCCCCGGCACAGTACACCGCCCTGTATGGGGAATACACCCCCAACTGCTTTGCGGCGAAGCTGGCGGCGGGTACTTCGGAGGATGCTTTGTCTGAAATCCTGCTTGCCAACGGAGCAGTGCGCTCTTTGTCCTATAATTCCCATGCCGGGGACAAGTTCCATGAACTGATCGGTACGCTGAACTATGTGGTGCTGCTGATCATCATCTCCTCCGGTGCGCTGGCGTTTGTGGTGCTGTATAATCTTGCAAACATCAACATCACCGAGCGGATGCGGGAGCTGGCGACCATTAAGGTGCTGGGCTTTTATGACCGGGAGGTGGCAGCCTACATCTACCGGGAGAATACGGTTTCCGCTCTGCTGGGTATGCTGGCAGGACTGGTGCTGGGAATCTTCCTGTGTCACTTTGTGGTGGATACCGCCCAGGTGGATGCAGTGATGTTCTACCCGGATATTCCGGCGTATGCCTTTGGCCTGGCGGCGCTGCTGACCATTGTATTTACTGTACTGGTCAACGGGCTGCTGTATTTCAAGCTGCGGCGGATCGATATGGCAGGCTCCATGAAGGCGATCGAATAGGAGGCGGCATGCAGATCAGAATCGTGACGGAACAGAAGAAGCGGTACCGGGAGCTGCTGCTTCTGGGGGATGAGCAGGAGAATATGATTGACCGGTATCTGGAACGGGGTGCCATGTATGTGCTGGAGGATCCGGAGCCGGTAGGCGTGTGCGTGGTGACGGATGAAGGAAACGGCATCCTGGAGCTGAAAAACATAGCGGTTTCTCCTGCTGTCCAGGGCAGGGGCTATGGCAGGGCGATGCTGAAGTTTCTACAGTCCCGTTACCGGGGACAGTACCGGCTTTTGCAGGCAGGAACCGGGGACAGTCCTCTGACCGTGCCCTTTTATGAAGCCTGCGGTTTTCGCCGGAGCCATGTAATCCCGGACTTTTTCACGCAGTATTATGACCACCCCATCTTTGAAGCCGGCGTGCAGTTGCGGGATCTGGTATATTTGCAAAAGCCCTTATAGTCGAAAAGCGCCCGGAAGCAGATGCTCCCAGGCGCTTTGTATTTGTATAGGAAAAAGTTCGTTATGCGTCCAGCTTGTCCATAGCCTGTGCAATGTCGGCAATGATGTCCTCCACATTCTCCAGACCAACGGAGAAGCGGATCATGCCGCCATCGATGCCGGCTGCCTCCAGCTGTGCGTCAGTGAGCTGCCGGTGGGTAGCACTGGCAGGATGCAGCACGCAGGTGCGGATGTCTGCCACATGCACCACCTTGGATGCCAGCTGCAAAGCGTCCATGAACTTGACTGCGGCGCTTCTGCCGCCCTTGATATTAAAGGTGATGACACCGCTGCAACCCTTGGGCATATAGTGCTTTGCCCGGTTATAATAGGGACTGCTCTTGAGACCCGGGTAGCTGACGGATGCTACATGCTTGCAGCCTTCCAGATATTCTGCAACCTTCTGGGCATTGTCGCAGTACCGATCCATGCGGATAGCCAGGGTTTCCAGCCCCAGATTCAGCAGGAATGCGGAGTTTGCTGCCGGATAGCAGCCCAGATCCCGCATCAGCTGCATTCTTGCCTTGATAATGTAGGCCTGGTTCCCGAAGGATTCCGTGTAGCTGATGCCGTGATAGCTTTCATCCGGCTCTACGAAATCCGGGAATTTGCCGTTTGCCCAGTTAAAATGTCCACCGTCCACAATGACGCCGCCCACCTGGAGCGCATGACCGTCCATGTACTTGGTGGTGGAGTGGATCACAATGTCCGCACCGTGTTCGATGGGGCGGCACAGGTAAGGCGTGGGGAAGGTGTTGTCCACAATCAAAGGCAGGTTATTCCGGTGGGCAAATGCGGCAAAACGTTCAATATCCAGTACGGTCAGAGCCGGATTGGCCAGGGTCTCACCGAATACCAGCTTGGTGTTGGGCTTGACGGCAGCCTGCAGCTCCTCGTCAGAGGCTTCCGGACTGACGAAAATGCACTCGATACCCAGCTTCTTCAGGGTCACAGCAAATAGATTGACCGTGCCTCCGTAGATGGAGTTGGTGGAAATGAAGCTGTCTCCGGCACTGCATATGTTGATGACCGACAGCAGGCTTGCAGCCTGTCCGCTGGAGGTGCACATTGCTGCCACGCCGCCCTCCAAAGCGGCAATCTTCTTTTCCACACATTCTACTGTAGGATTGGAGAAGCGGGAGTACATGTGCTCGTTGGGCAGGTTGAACAAATCGCCAATATGCTCTGTAGAATCAAACGCATAGGTCGTGCTCTGCACAATGGGCATGACACGGGGTGCTCCGTTGGCAGGTGTGTAGCCTTCATGCATGCATTGCGTTTCAAATTTCATAATCTCGTCCTCCTTGTATGTTTTAACATGGATGTAGCATACTTACATTATAATGCATGGGTCAGAAAAAGTCAATGCGGCAAAATGCACAAGGGTGCAGCTTGTTTATACAGAAGTTTTTTCGACTTTTTGTGCAAATTCTTAGAAAAGCCTATTTTGTTTTTCGGTTTTCCATGTTATAATACAGATGTAGTTCAGAAAGGAGGGGAAACAGGATGCAGAAGGATGCGCTGCTGCATGAACTCCGGGTGATCGGCATACGAACCGTGTTCCTGAATATTGCGGTCTATCTGATCTCCGGCTTGGTGCAGGGGTTTACGCTTTCCTTTGCCCTGGGGCTTCTGCTTGGAACAGCGCTGCTGTTCGTCTATCTGCTTCTGCTGTCCCGGTCGGTTGCCCGGTCGGTGGCGCAGCCCGGCGGTCGTCCCCAGGTACAGATGGTCAGTGGATATCTGCTGCGGCTGGTGCTGATCGGTGCAGTGTTCCTGCTGGCGATGCAGGTCAGCTGGATCAACGCCTTTGCGGCAATGATCCCTCTGGTTTATCCCCGGCTGATCTACGTGGGGCATGCATGTCTGCACAAAAACGGCGAGCAGCTGTAATCCAGTGCCGCACAGGTTCTGTGCGGTGCCGGCTTTGGACATGGAGTCCGGCATCTTAGGAGATTGATAGGAGATGATGCAAGCTATGAAATTGTCAGATTTTCTGACAGGCGTCAAGGAGGTTGAGGTAAACGGGCCGAAGGTCATTACGTCCTTTACCATTCCCGGGATCGATCTGACGATAAATCTGACCGAAACCATTGTCGTGGGCTGGATCGTGATTCTGATCCTGTTGGCTGTCATTTTGTTTCTGACCCATAATATGCAGGTCAGGGCGGTGACCAAACGGCAGGCCATTGCAGAAATGCTGGTGGAGACGGTGGAAAATCTGGTGGACAGCAGTATGGGAAAGAAATTCCGCAGCTTTGCCCCCTATATTGCTACGATCTTTGTATTTTCCTGCTTTGGCAGTCTGATCAGTCTGATTGGTCTGCGGCCGGTGACCGGCGATTTCAACACCACCTTCTGCTGGGGTCTGATGACCTTTGTGCTGGTGGAACGGGCGAAGATCAAGACCAGCGGCATAGGCGGATTCCTTAAGGGCTTCTTTGAGCCGATCCCGCTGATGCTGCCGCTGAATCTGCTCAGTGAGGCGGCAACGCCGGTGTCCATGGGCTTCCGTCACTTCGGCAATGTGGCAGGCGGTATGATTATCACCAGTCTGCTGTACTTTGCGCTGACGGCAGCGTCCACTGCCCTGGGACTTGCAGTTCCGGTTCTGACAGTGGGCATCCCCGCACTGCTTTCGGTTTACTTCGACTTGTTTACCGGGTTCATGCAGGCATTTATTTTCATTATGCTGACCATGGCGTATCTTGACAGCGCCTTTGGTTCGGAGGAATAGGGCTTCAGGCGGGTGCATCCCGCAAATTCTGATTGATATTTTGGAGGTTGTTTATGGAAAAGGCAATTTTGTTGGCAGGCTCTGCAATTGGTGCCGGTCTTGCAATGATCGCAGGTATCGGCCCTGGTATCGGTGAGGGTTACGCAGTTGGTAAGGCTTGTGAGGCAATCGGCCGTCAGCCGGAAGCCTCCGGTCCGGTCACCAGAACCATGTTCGTGGGCTGTGCGGTGGCAGAATCCACCGGTATTTACGGCTTCGTGGTTGCCCTGATCCTGCTGTTCGCAAATCCGCTGCTGGGCAAGCTTTGATCCATGCAGGAGTCCTGTGGGAACATGGCTCCGAAATTTACAGAAAGTAGAGGAGCTTCCCCGTCTCTGGATCCGGGGAACAATGTCATAGCATGTTAGATTTTCTTTCCATTGATGTTGGCAGTCTGCTTTTTACACTGTTGAATACCCTGATCCTGTTTCTGGTGATCAAGCATTTCCTGTTCGGACGGGTGCATGCCGTTCTGGAGGCAAGACAGCAGGAGGTTGCCAAGACCTACCAGGATGCAGAGGATGCCTCCAGACACGCAAGCGAACTGGAGGAGGAATACACCGGACTGATGCAGAACGCAAAGACGGAATCCGAACAGCTGATCCGCAATGCCACAAGAACCGCCCAGTCCCGTTCCGAGGAGATCCTTGCCCAGGCACGGAAGGACTCCGGGGACATGCTGGAGCATGCGGCAGCGCAGATTGAGCAGGACAAGAAACGGGCGCGGAACCAGCTGCGGGGCGAGATCTCCGACCTGGCGGTAGAGGTTGCCCAGAAGGTTGTGGAGCGTGATCTCAATCAGAGCGATCATGACCGTCTGATTTCGGATTTCATTGACTCGGTGGGTGACAGCCAATGACCGGGCAGGTAGGAAAGGTATATGCGGACGCAGTGTTTGACCTTTGCCTGGAGGAGGACACGCTGGAGCCGGTATACAAGGATCTGAACGCCTGTGCGGCGGTGTTCCGGAAGGAGCCGGGGCTTGCCCAACTGCTGGAGGTGCCCACCATTCCCCTGGAGGAAAAGCGGGCGCTGGTGGAACGGCTGTTTGCAGGGAACCAGACGGTGGTATCCCTGATATGCATGCTGACCCAGCGGCAGCGGATCCCCTATGTGCAGGCGGTGGCGGATGCGTTTAACGATCTGT
Organism: Ruminococcus sp. CAG:379; assembly: GCF_000434255.1. Classification (NCBI taxonomy): domain Bacteria; kingdom Bacillati; phylum Bacillota; class Clostridia; order Eubacteriales; family Oscillospiraceae; genus Ruminococcus; species Ruminococcus sp. CAG:379. The sequence goes on from NZ_FR894894.1 coordinate 9,645, forward strand.
ACCGGGAGCACAAGGGCATTGCCCGGATGACGGTGACTACCTGTGTGCCCCTGCGGGATACCCAGCGGCAGCAGCTGATCGCCGCTTTGCAGAAAAAATACGGCAAGCAGGTGGAACTGACGGAACGGATCGATCCCGCCATTCTGGGGGGCGTCATCGTACAGTACGGAGACACCCTGCTGGACAACAGTGTAAGATCCCGGCTGGAGGCTGTCAGACGGCAGCTGAAACAATAATGCGGCACAGCACAATTTCTGTGGGTGCTGCCATAACAGAACAAAGAAGGTGTATCTATGGATTTACGCCCGGATGAAATAACCGGCATTATCAAAGAGCAGCTGAAGCATTACCATGCCAAGCTGGAGCTGAACGATGTGGGTACGGTCGTGACCGTAGGCGACGGCATCGCCACCATTCACGGCTTGGACAAGTGTATGTCCGGTGAGCTGCTGGAGTTTGAAGGCGGCGTGCAGGGTATGGCGCTGAACCTGGAACAGGATTTTGTAGGTGCCGTTATGCTCGGCTCGGATCGGGACATCAAGGAAGGTGCTGCGGTCAAGCGTACCGGCAGGATCGTATCCGTTCCCGTAGGGGAGGAGCTGCTGGGCAGAGTGGTCAATGCCCTGGGACAGCCCATTGACGGCAAGGGCGCCATTCTGACTCATGAAACCGCTCCAGTGGAGAAGGTGGCTTCCGGCATTATTACAAGAAAGTCCGTACACAAGCCCTTGCAGACAGGAATCAAGGCCATTGATTCCATGATCCCCATCGGCAGAGGACAGCGTGAGCTGATCATCGGTGACCGGCAGACCGGCAAGACCGCCATTGCCCTGGACACCATCATCAATCAGCATGACAAGGACGTGATCTGCATCTACGTTGCCATCGGACAGAAGCGCTCCACTGTGGCAAACGTGGTGGAAACCCTGGAAAAGGCAGGTGCCATGCGCTATACCATTGTGGTATCCGCAACCGCCTCCGAGCTGGCACCCTTGCAGTATATTGCCCCCTATGCAGGCTGTGCCATGGGCGAATATTTCCTGGCTCAGGGCAAGGATGTGCTGTGTGTGTATGATGACCTGTCCAAGCACGCTGTGGCATACCGGGCACTTTCCCTGCTGCTGAAGCGTCCTCCGGGGCGTGAGGCATACCCCGGCGATGTGTTCTATCTGCATTCCCGTCTGTTGGAGCGTGCATGCAGCCTGAATGAAAAATACGGGGGCGGCAGTCTGACGGCGCTGCCCATCATCGAGACCCAGGCAGGGGACGTTTCCGCCTATATCCCCACCAACGTGATCTCTATCACCGACGGGCAGATCTTCCTGGAAACGGATCTGTTCAACAGCGGCGTGCGGCCGGCGGTCAATCCGGGTATTTCCGTATCCCGTGTGGGCAGCGCTGCCCAGATCAAGGCTATGAAGAAGGTATCCGGCTCTCTGAAGCTGTCCTACTCCCAGTACCGGGAGCTGCAGGCATTCTCCCAGTTCGGCTCCGATCTGGATCAGGACACCAAGGAGCGGCTTGCCAAGGGCGAACGGATCGTGGAGGTGCTCAAGCAGAACCGGAATGCACCCATGACGGTGGAGCATCAGGTGATCGTGATTTATGCGGTGGTCAATAACTTCCTGCGGGAGATCCCGGTCAAGCAGATTTCCGACTTTGAGCATGCCCTTTGCACCCATGTGGACGAGACCCATCCGGACATCATTCAATCCATCCGGGATACGGGAGATCTGACCCAGGAAACCCAGGCGGCTCTGGATGCGGTGCTCCGGGACTTTGCTGCACAGTATCTGAGCGCCCAATAACCCGAAAGGAGATATGCCGTTTTCAGGCATAGGGAAATGTCATGGCAACAGCGAATTTAAAGGATATCAAGCGCCGGATCAAGAGCGTGGAAAGCACCATGCAGATCACCAAGGCGATGGAACTGGTTGCGTCCTCCAAGCTGCGCCGTGCCAAGGAAAAGGCAGAGCGTGCCGAGCCGTTTTTCAACATGCTGTACCAGATGATGTGTCAGATCGTAGCGGAATCCGGGGACTTTCAGTCCACCTTTTTGCAGCATCACACCGGCGGTGCCGTTCTGCTGATCGCCATTGCCGGCGACCGGGGGCTTGCCGGGGGCTTCAACAGCAACGTGTTCAAGCAGGTGCAGATCCGGATGGAGGAGCTGCAGACGGCAGGCCGGGAGCCGGTGGTGATCGCCATCGGCAGAAAGGCGGTGGAGTATTTCCAGCGGCGGAATGTGCGGATCCTGGCGGAGTTTGAAAACATCGGCGAGGATATTACCGTATACAAGTCGCTGGATATTGCGGAACGGATCGTGACCCTGTACGAAAAGGGCGACATTCAGGCTGTAGAGCTGATCTACACCAACTATGTATCCCCTCTGGTGCAGGAGGCGCACCATATGCATGTGATGCCGGTGGAGCATCTGGAGCACGCCCCCGGCGGCTACCATGCATTGACCACCTACGAGCCCTCTCCGGAGGCGGTGTTTGACGCACTGATCCCCAAATATCTGGCAGGGATGCTGTACTGTGCGGTGATCGAATCCTTTGCCGCAGAGCAGGCGGCACGGCGTCTGGCGATGGAAAACGCAACGGACAATGCAACAGAGATGATCACGGATCTGTCCCTGGTTTACAACCGGGCAAGGCAGTCGGCGATCACCCAGGAAATTACGGAGATCGTCAGCGGTGCCAACGCACAAAGCTGACCGATTCAGGAAAGGAGCATGACGGCGCTGGCTCAAGCACGTCATAACCATAGAGTATGCAGAATATCGGAAAAATCGTGCAGATCATCGGTGCGGTGGTGGACGTCCGCTTTGCACCGGAGCATCTGCCCAAGCTGCTGAACGCCATCGAAGTGGACAATCACGGCGCTCGGCTGGTGCTGGAGGTTGCCCAGCATATCGGTGACGATGTGGTGCGCTGCATTGCCATGGGCACCACCGACGGTCTGGTGCGGGGTACGGATGCAGTGGATACCGGCAGTCCCATCCGGGTGCCGGTGGGCAGAGAGACCCTGGGCCGGGTATTCAATTTGCTGGGTGAGCCGGTGGATGATAAGCCTGCCCCCCAGGTGAAGGAACATTGGGCGATCCACCGGGAAGCCCCCAGCTATGAGGAGCAGACCGCATCCAGCCAGGTGCTGGAAACCGGCATCAAGGTCATTGACCTGATTGCCCCCTATCTGAAGGGCGGCAAGATCGGTCTGTTCGGCGGTGCCGGCGTAGGCAAGACCGTACTGATCCAGGAGCTGATCAACAATGTAGCAAATCAGCACGGAGGCATCTCCGTGTTCACCGGTGTAGGGGAGCGTACCCGTGAGGGCAACGACCTGTACAACGAAATGAAGGAAAGCGGCGTCATCGACAAGACCGTGCTGGTGTACGGTCAGATGAATGAACCCCCCGGGGCAAGAATGCGTGTGGGATTGTCCGGTCTGACCATGGCGGAGTACTTCCGGGATCAGGAAGGGCAGGATGTGCTGTTGTTTATAGATAATATTTTCCGGTTCACCCAGGCTGGCTCCGAGGTTTCCGCTTTGCTGGGGCGGATGCCCTCCGCCGTAGGCTATCAGCCCACCCTGGCAACGGAAATGGGCGCTTTGCAGGAGCGGATCACCTCCACCAACAAGGGATCCATCACCTCCGTACAGGCAGTCTATGTGCCGGCGGATGACCTGACTGACCC